>NZ_JBJNMH010000008.1:0-199993 GCF_052168635.1 Serratia sp. CY47444 | reverse complement strand
GAAAGTATGTTTGCCGAGGTCGATACCGATGAGCGTAATGTTTTGCATGATGATCCCCTCCGGAAAGAAAAACACCCTGTCAGCGTACCGCTCACAGGGTGGGGGTGACCATCTCATTAAGGTCGCCGAAGCGACCTTTTTACCGTCTGAAGCGTTATCAGAACGTCGGCTGTGCCATCTGCACCAGCGAAATCAGCGGCTGCGGATAGACACCCAACAGCAGCACCAGCGCGGCTGAGATCAGCACCACGACGCCACCGGCGGTCAACGCCCAGTTGTTCGGGGTGTCGCGCTGCAGCGATTCCGGCGCGCTGAGGAACAGGCTGACAGTCACGCGCAGGTAGTAGTACAGGCCAATGGCGCTGCCTACCACGACTGCGCCGGTCAGCCACCACAGGTGTGCGCTGACGCCCATCGCGATCACGAAGAACTTACCGATAAAGCCCAGCGTCATCGGGATACCGGCCAGCGACAGCATCATCACCGTCATTACCGCGGACAAGATTGGCTTATGCCAGAACAGACCACGGTAAGAGAACAGCGAATCCGCATCCGGGCCGCGGTACGGGCTGGACATCAGGCTGACCACGCCGAAGGCGCCCAGGCTGCTGAACAGGTAACCGGCCAGGTAAACGCCGGCGGTTTCCAGCGACAGCTGATGGGTTTGCACCGCAATCAGCGCCACCAGCAGGTAGCCCAGGTGAGCGATCGACGAGTAGCCCAGCAGACGCTTGATGTTGGTCTGGCTGATGGCCATCAGGTTACCGAACAAGATAGAGCAGAACGCGATGATCGACAGCACCAGGCGCAGCGCTTCGTTGTCGGCGGCTGGGGCATACAGGAACAGACGCATCACGACCGCGAAGATCGCAATCTTGCTGGCGGTTGCCAGGAAGGTCGAGACCGGCGCAGGCGCGCCCTGATACACGTCCGGCGTCCACAGTTGGAACGGCACCAGCGACAGCTTGAAGCCCAGACCGACGATCATCATGCCCATACCGGCCAGGATCAGCGGCTGGTGCATCATGTTTTCCTGCAGGCTCTTGCCGAGGCCGGCCAGCGACAGATCGCCGGATTCAGCGTACAGCAGCGCCATGCCGAACAGCAGGAACGACGACGCGGCGGCGGACAGCAGCATGTACTTGATGGCAGCTTCCAGCGGGCGCTTCTGACGATAGGCATAACCCACCAGGCCGAACAGCGGCAGCGAGATCAGCTCGATACCGATGAACAGTGAAGCCAGATGGTTGGCGCTCGCCAGCAGGATGCCGCCCATGGCGGCGATCAGCACCAGCAGGTAGAACTCTTCGCGGTTATCCGGATAGCCGACCAGCCACGGATAGGCGAAGGTGCAGGTCGCCAGACTCGCCAGCAGCACCAGCCCGGTGTAGAACATCGAGTAGCCGTCAACCCGCAGCAGCGGGGTGACGTCCATTGGGCCTGCCTGGCCGACAAAGTACAGCGAAAGCAGCGCCAGGTTGAGACCGATTACGGTCAGGGTGGCGTTGATAAAGTGGTCGCGTCGCCACGCAATGCCTAGCATCACAACCACCACCGTCAATCCGACGATCAACAGCGGCAGCAGTGCGATCAGTTGTTGAGGAGTTATTGTCATGGCGAATTACGGCCTTGTTGTTGAAATTGCTGAAACTGACGAACCAAACCAGTGTTGCACGTTGCTCATCGCCGCGTTGGAAGTATCCAGAATCGGCTGCGGGTAAACCCCCAGCAGAACCAGCAACACCACCAGCAGCAGAATGATGAACAGTTCGCGCGCGGTCATGCCCTGCAGCGGCTGGTCGGATTTAGGCGCACCGTAGTAAGCGCGCTGCATCATGATCAGCGAGTAAACCGAAGCGAACACCAGACCGAAGGTAGAGATCACGGTGATCACCGGCACCACCTGGTAGCTGCCGAACAGAATCATGAATTCACCGACGAAGTTACCGGTACCCGGCATCCCCAGCGTAGCCACGGCGAAGAACAGCGACAGCGCAGGGATGAATTTGATACGCCCCCACAGGCCGCCCATCTGACGCATGTCGCGGGTATGCAGACGCTCATACAGCTGGCCGCAGATAATAAACATACCGGCGGCGGACAGACCGTGCGCGATCATCTGGATCACGGCACCCTGGTAAGCCAGCTGGCTGCCGGTGTAGATGGCAATCAGCACGAAGCCCATGTGCGATACCGAGGTGTAGGCGATAAGACGCTTGATGTCAGTCTGCGCGAACGCCATCCAGGCGCCGTAGAAGATGCCGATCACGCCCAGCCACATGGCGATTGGCGCGAACTCGTGCGAAGCCTCAGGGAACAGCGGCAGGCTGAAACGCAGCAGGCCGTAGGCCGCGGTTTTCAGCAAGATGCCCGCCAGGTCGACGGAACCTGCGGTCGGTGCCTGGCTGTGCGCGTCCGGCAACCAGCCGTGCAGCGGCACCACCGGCATTTTCACCGCGAAGGCGATGAAGAAGCCCAGCATCAGCAGATATTGCACGTTGTGGGACATCGGCGTTTGCAGCAGGTCTTCGTAATCGAAGGTCCACACGCCGGTGGCGTTGTAGTGCACGAACACCAGGCCCAGGATCGCAATCAGCATCACCAGACCGCTGGCCTGGGTGTAGATGAAGAACTTGGTCGCCGCGGTGATACGGGTTTTACCATCCGACGCTTTGTGCCCCCACAGCGCGATCAGGAAGTACATCGGCACCAACATCATTTCCCAGAAGAAGAAGAACAGGAACATGTCGATGGCGAGGAACACACCGATAACGCCGCCCAGGATCCACAGCAGGTTGAGGTGGAAGAAGCCCTGATACTTCTGGATTTCACGCCAGGAACAGAGGATCGCCAGCACGCCCAGCAGACCGGTCAACACCACCATCAGCAGCGACAGACCGTCCAGCGCCAGGTGGATGGAGATGCCGAAGCGCGGGATCCACGGCAGCAGGAATTCGCTCTGCCACTGCGGAATGCCTTTCGGCGTGGTCAAGGTATAGCCGCCCTGCATCCACAACTGCAGAGAGAGCGCCAACGTCAGCCCCATTGCGATCAGCGCTATCCAGCGCGGCACCTTAGTACCGAAGCGCTCAAGCTGCCAGCACAGCAGACCGCCGATAAAGGGGATAAGAATTAGCCAAGGTAATAGCATGGCGTTTTGTGTCCCTTATACGAATAATTTCAAACTTTGTACGTAGCGCCTGCCCGGCGCTACGCCCGAAAAATGCGTCTGTTTAAATTATTCAATTAAACCAAAATCAACAGAGCCAATACGACCACTGCACCCACACCCATAGACGCTATATACCAACGCACCTGGCCGTTCTCGCTCACCGTCAGACCGCGGTTCCCCCAGCGGGAGAAGACGGCCGGCAGGTTCATCAGCGAGTTCAGCGGATCACGCTGCAGCAGCTTCGCAATGCCCAGATACGGCTTGACGAACACTTTGTCATACAGCCAGTCGAAGCCCCAGGCATGGAACCACCAGGTCGAGAAGAAACGACCCGGCGCGCTGTTGGCGATGCTGTTGACCAGGCTGCGTTTGCCCAGCCACAGCGCGGCCGCCAGCAGAATGCCGACGATAGCCACCACGCCAGAGGTGATTTCCAACGTCAGCACGCTGCCGTGCGCCAGTTCGGTGGTATCCGGCAGCACGCCCTGCAACGGCGGCACGATCATCGCGCCGACGAAGGTGGACAGCACCAGCAGAACCAGCAGTGGCAAGTGGTGAGTGATGCCTTTACCGGCATGCGCTTTGATTTTCTCTTCGCCATGGAACACGATGAAAATCATACGGAAGGTGTACAGCGAGGTCATGAACGCACCGACCAGGCCGGCCACCATCAGGTTGATGTGGCCGTTGGCCATCGCGCCCGCCAGGATCTCGTCCTTACTGAAGAAGCCGGCCGTGACCAGCGGCAACGCAGACAGCGCCGCGCCGCCCACCAGGAAGCAGACGTACACCAGCGGGATGCTCTTGCGCAAACCGCCCATCTTGAAGATGTTTTGCTCGTGGTGGCAAGCCAGGATCACCGAACCGGACGACAGGAACAGCAGCGCCTTGAAGAACGCGTGGGTCATCAGGTGGAAGATCGCCGCGTCCCATGCCTGCACGCCCAGCGCCAGGAACATGTAACCGATCTGGCTCATGGTGGAGTAAGCGAGCACGCGCTTGATGTCGGTCTGCACCAGCGCGGCGAAGCCGGCCAGCAGCAGAGTGACCGCACCGACGATGCCCACCAGGTGCAGCACTTCCGGCGCCATCAGGAACAGGCCGTGCGTACGGGCGATCAGATAGACGCCCGCGGTCACCATGGTCGCCGCGTGGATCAGTGCGGAAACCGGGGTTGGGCCCGCCATCGCGTCCGCCAACCAGGTTTGCAACGGCAGCTGCGCCGATTTACCGACCGCGCCGCCCAGCAGCATCAGGGTCGCCCAGGTGATGGCCGTGTCGCCCACCGCCAGTTTCTGCGGCGCCAGGATCATCAGCTCGCGGATGTTCAGCGTGCCCAGCTCGTTGTAGAGGATGAACAGCGCGAACGCCAGGAACACGTCGCCCACGCGGGTGACGATAAAGGCTTTCATCGCCGCCGCGCCGTTGGCCGGATCTTTATAGTAGAAACCGATCAACAGGTAGCTGCACAGGCCCACGCCTTCCCAACCCAGATACATCAGCAGCAGGTTGTCCGCCAGCACCAATACCACCATGCTGGCGATAAACAGGTTGGTGTAAGCGAAGAAGCGCGAATAGCCCTCTTCACCGCGCATGTACCAGGAAGCGAACATGTGGATGAAGAAGCCGACGCCGGTGACCACCGACAGCATGGTCAGCGACAGGCCGTCCAGCACCAGGGTCACGCCGATATTGAAGTTGCCGACGGCCATCCAGGTCCACAGGCTTTGCTCGAACAGCTGCACGCCGGCGGCTTTCTGGGCGAAGAAATCCATCGCCACATACACCGTGACCAGCGCAGCCAGGCCGATAGAACCCACGCCGACGGTGGCCGCCGTGTTTTCAGACCAACGACCGCGGGAAAATGCCAACAGCAGGAACCCGATCAGCGGTAGCAGAATTGTTAAATATAATAGGTTCATCCGCGCATCTCACTGACAGTATCAATATTCAGGGTATGACGACGACGGTAGAGCTGCAGCAGCAGCGCCAGGCCGATACTGGCCTCGGCTGCCGCCAGGCTGATCGCCAGGATGTACATCACCTGCCCATCCGCCTGGCCCCAGTAGCTTCCCGCCACGATAAACGCCAACGCCGCAGCGTTGATCATCACTTCCAGGCTGATCAGCATAAACAGCAGGTTGCGGCGCACCAGCAGCCCGGTCAGCCCGAGCACAAACAGGATAGCCGCCAGGATCAGGCCGTGTTGAAGAGGGATCATGCTTGCTCCTCCGATTTTCTTCTCGCCATTTCGCCACTCGCCGGCGCGTTGCTCAGCACCTCGCCAGGCTTGTGCTCGCGGCCGATATGGAAGGCGACAACCAGACCCGCCAACAGCAGCATTGAAGCCAGCTCAACCGCCAGTACGTAAGGCCCGAACAGGCTGATACCCACCGCCTTCGCGTCGACCATCTCACCGCTGATACCCTGATCGGATACGCTGCGGATCGCGACGATCAATACCACCAGCAGCGCCAGCGATAGCAGGCCAGGCCCGATCCACACCGTCGGCTTCATCCAGTCGCGCTCTTGCTGCTGCACGTTGCCGAGGTTCAGCATCATCACCACGAACACGAACAGCACCATGATGGCGCCCGCATAGACGATGATTTCCAACGCGGCGGCAAAGTAGGCGCCGAGAGAGAAGAAGACTGCCGAGATCGCCAGTAACGAGACGATCAGATACAGCAGCGCATGCACAGGGTTGGTATGGGTGATCACGCGAATCGTCGCGGCCACCGCAATCAAACCTGCCAGATAAAATGCAATTTCCATGCTTGCTGGCTCCTTAGGGCAACAGACCTTTGACGTCGATCGGTTTGGCTTCGTTTTCGGCTTCGCCTTTGGCTTTGCCGTCAATCGCCATACCGGCCATCCGGTAGAAGTTATATTCCGGATATTTACCCGGCCCCGAGATCAACAGATCTTCTTTTTCGTACACCAGATCCTGACGCTTGTACTCACCCAGTTCGAAATCCGGCGTCAGCTGGATAGCGGTAGTCGGGCAAGCCTCTTCGCACAGGCCACAGAAAATGCAGCGCGAGAAGTTGATGCGGAAGAACTCCGGATACCAACGGCCGTCTTTCTGTTCCGCTTTTTGCAGCGAGATACAGCCGACCGGGCAGGCCACCGCACACAGGTTACAGGCGACGCAGCGCTCTTCGCCGTCCGGATCGCGCGTCAGCACGATGCGGCCACGGTAGCGCGGCGGCAGGTAAACCGGTTCTTCCGGATACATCTGGGTTTCGCGCTTGGCGAAGGCATGCATGCCAATCATCCAAATGCTGCGCACCTGGGTGCCGAAACCAACCACTAACTCTTTCAATGTCATGGTTTATTCACCCCTTATTGAGCGTTGTACAAAATGACCGCGGCGGTTGCCAGCAGGTTCAGCAGCGTCAGCGGCAGGCACACTTTCCAGCCGAAGGACATCACCTGGTCATAACGCGGACGCGGCAGCGCAGCACGGATCAGGATGAACATCATCATGAAGAAGGCCGTTTTCAACGCGAACCAGATGAATGGCGGCAGGAACGGACCCTGCCAGCCGCCGAAGAACAACGTCACAATCAGGGCGGACACGGTGACGATACCGATGTATTCCCCCACGAAGAACAGACCGAACTTCATGCCGGAATATTCGATGTGGTAACCGTCGGCCAGTTCCTGCTCGGCTTCCGGCTGGTCAAACGGGTGACGGTGACACACCGCCACGCCGGCGATCGCGAAGGTCACGAAGCCGAAGAACTGCGGAATGACGTTCCAGACGTGCGCCTGGGATTCAACGATGGCCTGCATGTTGAACGAGTCCGCCTGCATCACCACGCCCATCAGCGACAGGCCGATGAACACTTCGTAGCTCAGGGTTTGCGCGGAGGCGCGCATCGCGCCCAACAGCGAGTATTTGTTGTTGCTCGACCATCCGGCGAACAGCACGGCGTACACCGCCAGACCGGCCATCATCAGGAAGAACAGAATACCGATGTTGAGATCGGACACCGCCCAGGTCGGGCTGACCGGAACGATGGCAAATGCCAGCAACAGGGAAGTAAAGGCGATCATCGGCGCCAGGGTGAAGATCACCCGGTCGGAGAATCTCGGTACCCAGTCTTCCTTGAAGAACATTTTGATCATGTCGGCGACCAGCTGCAGCGAGCCGCCCCAGCCTACACGGTTCGGTCCGTAGCGGTTCTGGAACAGGCCGAGCAGGCGGCGTTCGCCGAAGCTCATGAATGCCCCGCACGCCACGACCACCAACAGGATCACGACCGCTTTAAGAATGGCGATCAGAATGTCGATCACCTCAGGGGTAAACCAGCTCATCGTGCTGCCTCCCGCAGATTGTCTACCTTAGCACCCACCAAGATCGGCGGGATCCCTGGCAAGCCGAGCGGCAAACCAACCTGGCCCTGGGTCAGGGTTTCACTCAGACGCACCGGCAGACGCAGGGTCTGGCCCGCACAGCTGAACTCCACCAGGCTGCCCGCGTTGACGCCAAGCGTCGCCGCGTCGGCCGGGTTGACCATCACGTAGGCTTCCGGCATGCGCTGCTGGATCACGTGAGAGCGCTGCGACATTTCATCGCTGCCGAACAGGTGGTAGTAAGGCGCGACACGCCAGCCGTCGACCGGGTTGAACGCGGCCGGCACGCGGTCGAAGTAACCGAGGCTGCCCTCCCCCGCTTCGATCAGGCGCACACCCGGATCGCCGTGGCGCAGTTTGCCGCCCACTTCGGCCTGGAACTTGTTCCATGCCTGCGGTGAGTTCCAGCCTGGCGCCCAGGCGAACGGGATCTGCTGACGATCGGCCAGCGGGCTGTTGTTCCCTTCCATCGAGAAGGCAAACATGGTGTCTTTATCCTGCGGCTGACGCGGCTCGTGCACGCTGATGTTGGCGCGCATGGCGGTACGGCCGCTGGAACGGTGCGGCGAACGCGCCAGCTTCTGACCGCGAATGCGGAACGTCGCGTCCGGCGCGGCATCGACGATGCCCTGCAGCTGCGGCAATGCGGCGACGCAAGCGGCGATCACGTCATCGAGCTGGGTCCAGTCCACGTGGCGGCTGGTGTAGGTGGAGTGCAGCGAGTGCATCCAGCGCCAGCTTTCCAGCATCACGGTGAACTGATTTTTCTTGGCGTCGTCATAGTAAGCCGGATCGTATACCTGGAAGAAGCGCTGCGCGCGGCCTTCCTGGTTGATCAGCGTACCGTCGCTCTCGGCGAAGCTGGCCGAGGAGAGGATCAGGTTGGCTTTGTCCATGATCGCGGTGCGCTGGTGGTCGGCGACGATCAGGTTGTTGACCTTGGCCAACGCTGCGTCCACCTGCGCCGCCGGCGCATGACGATAGAGATCGTTTTCCATCACGATGGCGGTGTCGGCTGCGCCACTCGCCAGCTGTTCCAGCGCTTGATCGAGCGAACCGCCGCCGATCATCGCCAGGCCCATGCTGTTGGCAGCGCCCGCCACGAAGGTGATGCCGACATCGGAACCGCGGCCCTTCAACGCTTTGGCGATGTTGGCCGCCGCTTCGATGATGGCTTCGCTGCCGGCGTTGCTGCCGGTCACGATAAGCGGTTTGCGTGCGCCGGTCAGCGCCTGCACGATGATATCGACTTTCTTGTTCAAGCCGTCGGCCAGATCGTTCACCGCCGGCGCCGCGCTGTCCAGCGCGTGAGCGATGGCGAAGCCGAAGCGTGCCTGCTCGTCCACCGGCGCGCGGTAGTTCCAGGCGGCGATGTCGTCCAGGCGGGTGTTGTCGACGTTAGTGGTGAACAGCGGGTACTTGGCGTGCTGACCGATGTTCTGCACCGCCGCGATCTGCCAGTCGGCCACGCGTTGCGCCGCCGCCATCGCGCGAGCTTTCCCCTTGACGGCCTGGCGCACGGACAGCGCGATACGCGCACCGGTTTGCGTCAGGTCTTCGCCCAGCACCAGCACTGCGTCGTAATCTTCGATCTCACGCAGCGCCGGCGTATGGACGCCGCCGTTTTTCAGCACGTTCAGCATCAGCGCCAGGCGTGATTGCTCCGCCTGAGCGATACCGGTGTAGTAGTTCTCGGCGCCGACCAGCTCGCGCAGTGCGAAGTTGCTTTCCAGGCTGGCGCGCGGGGAGCCGATGCCGATGGTTTTCTTCGCCTGACGCAGGATGTCCGCCGCGCCCTGCATCGCCTGCTCGGCGTTCAGGGTGATCCAGTCATCGCCGCGCAGCTGCTGCGGTTGACGCGGACGATCTTTCTGGTTGACGTAGCCGTAACCGAAACGACCGCGGTCGCACAGGAAGTAGTGGTTCACGCTGCCGTTGTAACGGTTTTCGATACGGCGCAGCTCGCCATAGCGTTCGCCCGGGCTGGTGTTACAGCCGATGCTGCACTGCTGGCAAATGCTCGGCGCGAACTGCATGTCCCATTTACGGTTGTAGCGTTCGGAGTGCGTTTTGTCGGTGAATACGCCGGTCGGGCACACTTCCACCAGGTTGCCGGAGAACTCGCTTTCCAGCGTGCCGCTTTCCGGGCGACCGAAGTAGACGTTGTCGTGCGCGCCGTACACGCCGAAGTCGGTGCCGTCCGCATAGTCTTTGTAGTAACGCACGCAGCGGTAGCAGGCGATGCAGCGGTTCATCTCGTGCGAGATAAACGGCCCCAGCTCCTGGTTGTTGTGGGTACGCTTGGTGAAGCGGTAGCGGCGGAAGCTGTGGCCGGTCATTACCGTCATATCCTGCAGGTGACAGTTACCGCCTTCTTCACAGACCGGGCAATCGTGCGGGTGGTTGGTCATCAACCACTCGACCACGCTTTCACGGAACTGCTTCGCTTCGCCGTCATCGATGGAGATGAAGGTGCCATCGGATGCCGGGGTCATACAGGACATCACCAAACGGCCGCGCGTATCTTCCGCGTTTTGGTATTGCTTTACCGCACATTGGCGGCAAGCGCCGACGCTTCCCAGCGCCGGATGCCAGCAAAAGTAAGGAATATCAAGGCCGAGGGAAAGACAAGCCTGCAGCAGGTTGTCCGCCCCGTCTACCTCATACTCTTTGCCGTCTACATGAATCGTAGCCATAGTCAGCATGCTTCCAAGTGGCCTGCCTTGCGGCAGGCGTTAATCAAAAATTCTGGCCGTGTTCGGGCGAGTTCGGCTTACCAGCGCTGCTTCAGCAGATTGTTCGGCTGAATGCCGCCAATCGCATGGGCGTTGCCGAAGTGCTGCACGGCGATACCCGCCTCGAACTCTTCACGGAAATATTTAATCGCGCTTTGCAGTGGCTCTACGGCACCTGGCGCGTGGGCGCAGAAGGTTTTGCCCGGGCCGAGGGAGCGGCACAGCTGTTCGAGGGTTTCGATATCCCCCGGCTGCCCTTCGCCGTTTTCCAACGCACGCAGGATCTTCACGCTCCACGGCAGGCCGTCGCGGCATGGCGTACACCAGCCGCAGGACTCGCGGGCGAAGAACTCTTCCAGGTTACGCACCAGCGGCACCATGCCAATCTCGTGGTCTACCGCCATCGCCAGCGCGGTGCCGAGACGGCTGCCGGCTTTGCCGATCGCGCCGTATTCCATCGGCAGGTCGAGGTGATCGGCGGTCAGGAAGTCGGTGCCCGCGCCGCCCGGCTGCCAGGCTTTGAAACGCAGACCGTCGCGCATGCCGCCGGCGTAGTCTTCCAGGATCTCGCGCGCGGTAGTGCCGAACGGCAGTTCCCAGACGCCCGGATTTTTCACCCGGCCGGAGAAGCCCATCAGCTTGGTGCCTTTGTCTTCACTGCCGGAGATGCCGGTGTACCACTCCACGCCGTTCGCCAAAATGGCCGGCACGTTGCACAGCGTTTCGACGTTGTTGACGCAGGTCGGCTTGCCCCACACGCCGGCACTGGCCGGGAATGGCGGCTTGGAACGCGGGTTGGCGCGGCGGCCTTCCAGCGAGTTGATCAGCGCAGTTTCTTCGCCGCAGATGTAACGGCCGGCGCCGGTGTGCACGATCAGCTCGAAATCAAATCCGGTGCCGAGAATGTTCTTGCCCAGATAGCCGGCGTCGGTGGCTTCCGCGATGGCGCGACGCAGATGCGCCGCTGCTTCGATATATTCGCCGCGCAGGAAGATGTAACCGCGGTAGGCTTTCAGCGCGAACGCGGAGATCAGCATGCCTTCCACCAGCAGGTGCGGCAGCTGCTCCATCAGCAGACGGTCTTTATAGGTGCCCGGCTCCATCTCATCGGCGTTACACAGCAGGTAACGGATGTTCATGGATTCGTCTTTCGGCATCAGGCTCCACTTCAAACCGGTGGAGAAGCCCGCGCCGCCACGGCCCTTCAGCCCGGAGTCTTTCACCAGGCCGACGATCTCGTCCGGGGCCAGGCCTTTGAGGGCCTTTTCTGCGCCGGCATAGCCGTTTTTGCTGCGGTATTCGTCCAGCCACAGCGGCTGCTTGTCATCGCGCAGACGCCAGGTCAGCGGATGCGTTTCGGGAGTGCGTACAATGTGCTTGGTCATTGATACTGCTCCAGTAGCGTCTCGATATCTTCAGGCTTCAACTGACTGTGAGTGTCCTCATCAATCATCATGGTCGGCCCTTTATCGCAGTTGCCCAGACAGCAGGTCGGCAGCAGCGTGAAGCGGCCATCAAAAGTGGTTTGACCCGGCTTGATGTTCAGCTTCTTCTCGATAGCGGCCTGAATGCCCTGGTAACCGGTGATGTGACAAACAACGCTGTCACAATAACGGATCACGTGACGTCCTACTGGCTGACGGAAAATCTGGCTGTAGAACGTGGCCACGCCTTCTACGTCGCTGGCGGGGATGCCCAGCACTTCCGCGATGGCGTAAATCGCACCGTCCGGAACCCAGCCGCGCTGCTTCTGCACAATTTTCAGTGCTTCGATGGAAGCGGCGCGCGGATCCTCGTAATGGTGCTTTTCGTGCTCGATCGCATCACGTTCTTCCGCGCTCAGTACAAATGCATCAACGCCGCTCTGAGGAGCGGCTGCATTGATGGGCTCGAGCGCATCGTTGACTGCGTGATTGTCTTTTTGATCATGCATAGTTAGCGGTCCACATCTGACATTACAAAATCGATACTACCCAGATAGACGATCAGGTCGGAAACCAGGCTGCCTCGGATGACCGATGGGATCTGCTGCAGGTGCGCAAAGCTCGGCGTACGTACCCGGGTGCGGTAGCTCATGGTGCTGCCGTCGCTGGTCAGGTAGTAGCTGTTGATCCCTTTGGTGGCTTCAATCATCTGGAATGATTCGTTGGCTGGCATCACCGGGCCCCAGGAAACCTGCAGGAAGTGGGTGATCAGCGTTTCAATGTGCTGCAGCGTGCGCTCTTTCGGCGGCGGCGTGGTCAGCGGGTGATCGGCCTTGAACGGGCCTTCCGGCATGTTGTTCAGGCACTGTTCGAGGATGCGCAGGCTCTGGCGCAGCTCTTCCACCTTCAGCATCACGCGGGTGTAGCAATCGCTGTTGCCATCGCCCACCGGCACTTCGAAGTCGAAGTTCTCATAGCCGGAGTACGGGCGCCATTTACGCACGTCGAACTCGACGCCGGTGGCGCGCAGACCGGCACCGGTCACGCCCCATTCCAGCGCTTCTTTAGCGTTGTAAGACGCGACGCCGATGGAACGGCCTTTCAGAATGCTGTTCTTCAGCGCCGCTTTCACGTAGGAATCCAGACGCTTCGGCATCCATTCGAGGAATTCACGCAGCAGGCGATCCCAACCGCGCGGCAGATCGTGCGCGACGCCGCCGATGCGGAACCAGGCCGGGTGCATACGGAAGCCGGTAATCGCTTCCACCAGATCGTAGATTTTCTGACGGTCGGTAAAGGCGAAGAACACCGGGGTCATCGCGCCGACGTCCTGAATGAAGGTGGAGATATACAGCAGGTGGCTGTTGATACGGAACAGCTCGGACAGCATCACGCGGATAGTGTCGACGCGCTCAGGCACCTTAATGCCGGCCAGCTTCTCGACCGCCAGCACGTAAGGCATTTCGTTCACGCAGCCGCCGAGATACTCGATGCGGTCGGTGTACGGAATGTAGCTGTGCCAGGATTGACGCTCGCCCATCTTCTCGGCGCCGCGGTGGTGATAACCGATGTCCGGCACGCAGTCGACGATCTCTTCGCCGTCCAGCTGCAGAATGATGCGGAACGCACCGTGCGCAGACGGGTGGTTCGGGCCGAGGTTGAGGAACATGAAGTCTTCGTTCTCGGTGCCGCGCTTCATGCCCCAGTCTTCCGGCTTGAAGGTCAGCGCTTCCATCTCCAGATCTTCTTTCTGCTTGGTCAGCACGAAAGGATCGAATTCGGTGGCGCGCGCCGGGTAGTCCTTGCGCAGCGGGTGCCCTTCCCAGGTCTGCGGCATCATGATGCGCGACAGGTGCGGGTGGCCGTCGAAGGTGATGCCGAACATTTCCCAGGTTTCGCGCTCATACCAGTTGGCGTTCGGGAATACCTTGGTCGCCGTGGGCACGTGCAGGTCTTTTTCAGACAGCGCCACCTTCAGCATGATGTCGCGGTTGCGCTCGATGGAAATCAGATGGTAGAAAACGGAGAAATCCGCAGCGGGCAGGCCGTCGCGGTGGGTGCGAAGACGTTCGTCCACGCCATGCAGATCGAACAGCATGACATACGGCTTCGGCTGTTTTCTCAGGAACGTCATTACTTCCAGTAACTGGTCAGGTTTAACCCATACCACGGGCATGCCGGTACGGGTGGCCTGAACAGTAAAGGCTTCCGGCCCAAAACGGTTGCGCAGTTCGCCGATCACCGGGTCGTCAAGGTGATCTCGGGTCTGCCAGGCAGGCAAGGCGTCGTGCGTCGTCAAATCTGTCATAATTTTTTTTCACCACACTAAAGGGTTATTCGCCGCAAGTTTCACTTTTCGCTGTGTTAACCAATAGCGCACTAAGATGGACGTTAAATGAACGTCTTAAATCTCGTCAGGCGTCCGGAGGTTGGTCACCGCGATGCGCTCGCCGTGTTTACGCTCTCTTTCAGACTGCATATTGGCGCGGTAAACGCCCTGATCGCCGACAACCCACGACAGCGGGCGACGTTCTTTGCCGATAGATTCCTGCAGCAGCATCAGCGCTTGCATGTAGGCTTCCGGACGCGGTGGGCAGCCGGGAATGTACACGTCGACCGGCAGGAACTTGTCCACGCCCTGTACCACGGAATAGATGTCGTACATACCACCGGAGTTGGCGCAGGCGCCCATCGAGATCACCCACTTCGGTTCCAGCATCTGCTCGTACAGGCGCTGGATGACCGGGGCCATCTTGGTGAAACAGGTACCGGCCACCACCATCAGGTCAGCCTGACGCGGGGAGGCGCGCAACACTTCCGCACCGAAACGCGCCACGTCGTGAACGGCGGTAAACGACGTCACCATCTCCACGTAACAGCACGAAAGGCCGAAGTTATACGGCCAAATAGAGTTTTTACGCCCCCAGTTCACCATGTCATGCAGCGCATGTTCGAGTTTACCCATGTAAACCGTGCGGTGGACCTGTTGTTCCAGGGGATCGGCGACGATCTCCTGTTTTTGCAGGGGATAACGGTCGTTCTCACCGTTCGGGTCTATGCGGGTGAGCGTATAGTCCATCTTAATGCCTCGCTGTTACTGCGGATGACTGTTGGTGTTAGTGATCGTGCTCGGTTTGCTGCGGCGTTGGGAACGCGCCGGAGTCCAATCCAACGCGCCGATGCGCACCAGATAAACCAGACCGGCCAATAGCACCAAAATGAAAATGGCGGCTTCGATAAAGCCTACCCAACCGCTCTCGCGAACCGAGACCGACCAGGCATACAGGTATAAGGCTTCAACGTCGAAAATAACGAAGAACATGGCCACCAGGTAGAACTTGGCGGACAAGCGCATGCGCGCCGTGCCGACCGAGTCGATGCCTGATTCAAACGGGGTGTGTTTGGCGCGCGCCCGGGCTCTCCCGCCCAAGAAGAACGCGCCCAGCAGCATTAAGCCGCAGAGCCCGATAGCCACAACGAGAAATACGGCGAGCGCCCAGTGATGAGCGATAACTTCAGTGGTTGTTGACATACTCTATGCTTACTCATCAAAAGTGGCGTCGATCGCACTGCTCTTGTCACCGGCAGTTAGTGCGCCACATCGATTTAAGGGAAGGATAAATAACCACACAAACAAACTGCTTTTACAGCGAGTTAGGCAGCGTTTTTCTGTGGGCTTTTTACTCCTTTCTATAACCTTTTGTCAACTTTGACAAAAGTATCTACACACTAGTTTACATACGTATCATTTGATTAACATTTGATGCGCCAGGGACAGGCTAAATCGTGTCAGTTAATTTTTGTGTAGAAACAGATAGATATAAACCAACATGCACATTTCAGTTTTACTATACCATTGTCTCAGGAATTCCCTGTTCTTCCACTCACTACCTAGGGGTATTTTTTTGATCCAGGACACGTTTTCAGCATAAATCCTCAAAAAAAGTGTGGCCCTTTAACAATTTTCCTCAAATTGAGCCGCAAAAACGGCCGCTATAAGCTAACAAAATACCCCTGCTATTACCATGCCTTTAACCCATTCAATCTTATTGCTCAAAAAACGAACTTAGCGTATTAAACCCGGCCAAACTCTCTTTTCATTAACGCTTAAAAGTTAACAAAACGGCCAACTCAATTGAAAATACAAGCCAAATACATATAAATAAATTTTTAGGTAAAAAAAGGGCAAAAAAAACCTCCGCCGAAGCAGAGGTTTTTCATCAGATATCGCGCCGCGACGTTATTCTTCTTCGTCCACCAGGCTGGCGTCATCCTGATCGCTCTGGAGACCGCCTTCCGCACCGTTGAAGCCATAGCCGTCATTGCCGCCCTGCATCGCGCTGAAGATGGCCATCGCCAGCTCGTTGCTGCACTGCGCGTTTTTGCACAGCGCATACTGGGTATCCGGCAGCGGCGGCAAACCTTCCACCGCGCCCAGCACCCGCAGATCGGGGCTCATCATCTCGATCGGCCGTGCGGTCACGCCCAGGCCGGCTTTACAGGCCGCCCGCACCGCGGACAGCGTGGAGGCGACGTAGGCGATACGCCACGGAATACCGGCTTCGTCCAACTGTTTAATCGCCAGCGCGCGGAACGGGCTTGGCTCATCCATTACCACCAGCGGGATCGGTTCGCCGGCCTGATAGTGATAATCGGCGGCGCAATACCACAGCGTCGGCGACGTGCGCAGCACGATGTGCGGGTGCCCGGCAGGATCGGCCGTGGTCACCGCCAGATCGATCTCGCCCTCTTCCAGCAGATCGACCATCGTCGTACTGCGCTTTACGCGCACGTCAATGGCCAGCTTCGGATAGATGGCGGTCACGCGGTTCAACAGGAAAGGCAGAATGGTATCGGCGGTGTCGTCGGAAGCACCGATGGTCAGAACACCTTTTATATTGTTGTACATCAGCGAGGTACAGGCTTCGTCGTTAAAGCGCAGGATCTTCCTGGCATAACCGAGAAGCTGAATACCATGCTCAGTCAGGAGTTTGTTGCGCCCATGGCGGGCAAACAGTTCTTTGCCGACCAGTTGCTCTAATCGCTGCATTTGTTGACTGACGGCTGATTGAGTACGGCAAACGGCAACAGCCGCCGCGGCGAAGGTATTCAAATCAGCAACCGCAACAAAGGTTCTTAGCAGATCGAGGTCGAGATTAAGTATCGGACGATTTGCAGTTGTCATAGTGTATTCTTCACTTTTTTAAATTCTAATTTACGAACTACTACCCTGGTGTGTTTCTCAGACGCCGTTGAAAAGGACGGCGCCTGTTATGACAGTACCCCACTCATAAGTGGAGGGCAAAAAAATTACTTATGATTCGTTACCTCTATCGCTTTTTAAAATGCGATCTATCGATGGTGCTTATAGAACGCGGGGGACTGAATACCGGTGAAAAGGGAAAACCCCCACCGAACCTGAGATTTTACTCATTCATACTGCCTAATTTCCACTCCATTCGTGCTACTGAGAACCCTTATCAACCAGCCTTCAGACTGCATTCCAGAGCAAAAAAGATAAATAATTAACGGTACCGACTTCATGTTACTACTCAATGAATTTAATAAATTCAATCATTAAGATTTTTGCTTTAAATAATAATCTTATAACCACATAAACAATGCTTAAGGTAAAATATAAAGTAAAGCTAATGTAAATATGTCATTTTCCTTAGTGTGGTGCGCGAACCGACACCCCGCTATCAGACTACTCCGGTATTATCGTTCCTTTACAGTTTATTGAAGCCTATTCTCCCTTTCGGCTTATCAGTTCACTGCTGCCGGCCGCGATCGCCGGCACGTCTCGTTTATCGACGCTTGATTTAACAGAACAAAACCCTAGTAAAATTATAGTTCATGAAATTATGAACCACAAAATAACTTTACCTTTGCTTATCATAACTAAAATCCCCCGTTACGACATGCATTTGCACCAAAGGCGTGCAAAACCCTTCAAAAGCAACTACGCCAGGAGTACATTGGGCGGGTTGCGGCGTCCCACGGTAGGAGCGCCCCTATCCCAGCAAAAGGCTCAACTTTTTATGTCCCCCATTGAGAAATCCAGCAAACTGGACAACGTCTGCTATGACATTCGCGGCCCGGTGCTTAAAGAAGCTAAACGTCTTGAAGAAGAAGGCAACAAAGTCCTGAAACTGAACATCGGCAACCCTGCCCCGTTCGGTTTCGACGCCCCGGACGAAATCCTGGTCGACGTGATCCGCAATCTGCCCACGGCGCAAGGCTACTCCGACTCCAAGGGCCTCTTCTCGGCGCGTAAAGCGATCATGCAGCACTATCAGGCGCGCAACATGCGTGACGTGACCGTTGAGGATATCTACATTGGCAATGGCGTCTCTGAGCTGATCGTCCAATCCATGCAGGCGCTGCTCAACAGCGGCGACGAAATGCTGGTACCGGCGCCGGACTACCCGCTGTGGACCGCTGCGGTATCGCTGTCCGGCGGCAAGGCCGTGCACTACCTGTGCGATGAGCAGGCCGGCTGGTTCCCGGATCTGGACGATATCATCAGCAAGATCACCCCGCGCACCCGCGGTATCGTGATCATCAACCCAAACAACCCGACCGGCGCGGTTTACAGCAAAGCGCTGTTGGAACAGATCGTCGAGATCGCCCGTCAACACAACCTGATCATCTTCGCCGACGAGATCTACGACAAGATCCTGTACGACGACGCCGAACACTACTCGATCGCCGCACTGGCGCCAGATCTGCTGACCGTGACCTTCAACGGCCTGTCGAAAACCTACCGCGTGGCGGGCTTCCGCCAGGGCTGGATGGTGCTGAACGGGCCGAAGAAGCACGCCAAAGGCTATATCGAAGGGCTGGAGATGCTGGCTTCGATGCGCCTGTGCGCCAACGTGCCGATGCAGCACGCCATTCAGACCGCGCTGGGCGGTTATCAGAGCATCAGCGAATTCATTCAGCCCGGCGGCCGCCTGTACGAACAACGCAACCGCACCTGGGAATTGCTCAACGACATCCCGGGCGTCTCTTGCGTGAAGCCGCAGGGCGCGTTGTACATGTTCCCGCGCATCGATGCCAAACGCTTCAACATCCACGACGACCAGAAGCTGGTGCTGGATCTGTTGCTACAGGAAAAAGTGCTGCTGGTGCAAGGTTCGGCGTTCAACTGGCCTTACCCGGATCACGTGCGCATCGTCACCCTGCCGCGCGTAGACGAACTGGAAATGGCGGTCGGCAAGCTGGGCCGCTTCCTTGAAGGTTACCACCAGTAATCGCCTGGGGCGCAGCGCCTTGCTGCGCCCTTCTCTTATTGCCCGGTTGCAAAATTCGCCGTCACTGCTTCACAATGGGGCCCTCACTTGCCGTTAAAGAGAGCACCATGAGCCAGAGCCATTTCTTCGCCCATCTGTCCCGCCTGAAACTGATCAACCGCTGGCCACTGATGCGCAACGTGCGTACCGAGAACGTCTCCGAACACAGTCTGCAGGTGGCTTTCGTCGCCCACGCGTTGGCGGTGATCAAGAACCGCAAATTCAACGGCAACCTCAATGCCGACCGCGTTGCGCTGTTAGCGATGTATCACGACGCCAGCGAAGTGATCACCGGCGACATGCCGACGCCGATCAAGTACTACAATCCGCAGATCGCCCATGAATACAAGAAGATCGAAAAGATCGCCCAGCAAAAGCTGCTGGACATGATCCCCGCTGAGCTGCGCAACGATTTCCGCACCATTCTCGATGAGCACTACTACAGCGAAGATGAAAAGCAGGTAGTGAAGCAGGCAGACGCGCTGTGCGCCTACCTGAAATGTCTGGAGGAACTCTCTGCCGGCAACAATGAATTCACCCTGGCCAAGGCGCGGCTGGATAAAACCCTGGAACAGCGCCGCAGCCCGGAAATGGACTACTTTATGGACGTGTTCATTCCCAGTTTCAGCCTGTCATTGGACGAAATCAGCCTCGACAGCTCTCTGTAACCCCACCGGCGCAGCCTCGCTGCGCCGTTAAAAGCCGTAGAGCCACGGCACCACAATCACGCTGACCGCCATCACCAACAGGGTGAACGGCACGCCGAGCCGCACGAAATCACCGAACTTGTAATTGCCCGGCCCCAGCACCAGCGTGTTGACCGGTGAAGAGACCGGCGTCATAAAGGCGGCGGACGCGGCGATGGCGATAATCATCGCGAACGGGTATGGCGAGACGCCCATTTCGCGCGCGGCGGCAATGGCGATCGGCGCCATCAGCACCGCCGTCGCGGTATTGGAAATAAACAGGCCAATGGTGGCGCACAAGACGAACAAGCACAGCAGCATCACGCGCGGCCCCGCGCCGCCGGCGACGTCCATCAGCCCGCGAACGATCAGATCCACGCCGCCGGTCTTTTGCAGCGCCTGCGCGAACGGCATCATGCCGACGATCAAAATGATGCTCGGCCAATGGATCGATTTATAGGCGCTCTCCATGTCGATACAGCGGAACTTGCCCATCAGCAGGCAGGCGATCAACGCCGCGATCGGGTTGGGGATTTCGTCGGTCAGCATCATCGCCACCATCAACGCCAGGCAAAACAGCGCGTGCGGCGCCTGGGTGATGGCCGGCGCCACTTCGTCCACTTCGGCCGGCAGGTTGAGCACGATAAAGTCGTGGGTTTTGGCCTGCAGCTGACGAATCGCCTTCCAGTCGCCGATCACCAGCAAAATGTCGCCCAGCTCCAGCGGCTCGTCCACCAGCTTGCCGCTCAGGGTCTCGCCGTGGCGGCGGATGCCCACCACATTCAGATCGTAGCGGCTGCGGAACGCTGCTTCACGCAGGCTTTTGCCCAGCAGCGCCGAGTCCGGGATCAGCGACACTTCGGCCATGCCGACGTTGCGCGACTGTTCAGAGAAGTAATCGCCGCGCAGCACCATCGGCTCCAGCCGCTGCTCGCCGCAGAATTCGCGCAGATCGACCTGGCTGTCCGACATGTCGATCAAGAGGACGTCGCCCTCGCGCAGCTCGGTGCTGCCGGAGGCGCTGACCATCACCCGCCGGAAGCGTTTCCAGCGCTCGATGCCCACCACGTTGGCACCATAGCGCGCACGCAGGTGCAGTTCATCCAGCGAACGTCCGATCAGCGGCGAAGCGCTGCGGACAGCCAGCCGCCGCGCGCGGCCGGTCAGCTTGTAATCACGGATCAGGTCGCGGAAGGTGCGACGCTGCCAGTCATCGCCGGCTTTGCCGGTGTCACCGCTGCCCAGCCAACGCCGGGCGATCAGCATGTAGCCGACGCCCAGCGCCAGCACCACCAGGCCAATGGGCGTCACGCTGAAGAAACCGAAACCATGGATGCCTTCCCGCACCAGTTCGCTGTTGACCACCATGTTGGGCGGCGTGGCCACCAGCGTCATCATGCCGCTGATCAGCCCGGCGAAGCTGAGCGGCATCATCAGCCGCCCCGGCGCGATCTTCATTCTGGCCGTCACGCTGAGCACCACCGGGATAAAGATCGCCACCACGCCGGTCGAGCTCATGAACGCGCCCAGCCCGGCGACCGTCACCATCAGCAGCATCAACATTTTGGTTTCGCTGCTGCCGGCCACTTTCACCAGCCAGTCGCCCACCTGATAAGCCACGCCGGTGCGCACCAGCCCTTCGCCGATCACGAACAGCGCGGCGATCAAAATCACGTTGGGATCGCTGAAACCGACCGTCGCTTCCTGCAGGCTGAGCGTGCCGCTCAGCACGAAGGCGATAATCACCAACAGCGCCACCACGTCCATCCGCAGCTTGTTGGTGGTAAACAGCACGATGGCAATCAGCAGTAAACTCAGCACCCACAGTAATTCGCTGTTCAAAACGGCCTCATCCGGCAAATGTCCAAGGGTCTAAAAAATAGCATAAAAAAACCCCGCCGAAGCGGGGTCTAATCAATTAGGGTGAAGATAATGCCACTCAGGCCAGCCGGCGAACGATCGCGCCCTGCGCCGTTTTATCGACGGCGATCTGCACCAGCGAATCCAGCCGTAGGTCGACCTGCTCCAGCTTCGGCGCATCGGCCGGGGCGTTGACCGCAATCACCTGACAGCCCGCAGCCAGACCCGAAAGAATGCCGGCCGGCGCGTCTTCAACCACCACGCACTCGTGCGGCGCCAGCCCCAGGCGCTCGGCGCCCAGCAGGTAGGCATCGGGCTGTGGCTTACCGTGTTTAACCTGCTCGGCGGTGATGAACACCGCCGGCTGCGGCAAACCGCCGGCCTGGCGGCGAGCGCCGGCCACCGGCACCGAACCGGAGGTGACGATCGCCCAAGGGATGCCGAGCGCGTTCAGGCGCTCCAGCAGCGCGATGGCGCCCGGCAGCGCGCGAACGCCGTCGGTATCCTGCGCTTCCACCTGCTCCAGCAGTTGGAACTCGCGCTGAATTTCCGCTTCGCTTTCGTCCGGCATAAAGTGGCGCAGAGAAGTAATGGCCTGTTTACCGTGAATGAAGTCCAGCACCGCTTGCGGATCGACGCCGCGGCGCTCGGCCCAGTGCGTCCAGGCGCGCTCTACCGCCGGCAGAGAATCCACCAGGGTGCCATCAAGATCGAACAGAAAACCCTTACACTCCACAGAAAACCTCTTCTTAATCAAGCATTGATGATTTGCGCTATCTCAACGGCGCTCAAGTGATACTGGCGCGGACAGGCCAGCCAGATCGCCAGCATACGCTGGTACTTTTCCCACATTTTGGTCTGGGCGTTAAAACCGTGGCTACCGGAATCGAAGTGAGTATAACGCCCCTCGGTGCTGACCAGGAAACGCACGTAGCTCAGGTAGCGCGCCTCGGTAGCGGCGTCGAAGCCGAGAAACGCCAGGCGGCGCTCGTCCAGATCCTGCTTCTCTTTCTGGTTGCCCCAGGAAACCTGCAGCGCATGGTGCATCTCCATCACGTTGATGATGGTGCGGCACACCTCTTCGCTCAGTTCGCCGAAGTCGCGATCCAGTTCGCGCATTTGCAAACCGAAGCCGCGTTCGACGATGGTTTGCAACCGGCGATAACGGTCGCCGTTGTCCGGATCGAGCAGGGTCATCATCTTGTACTGGTTCGACAGGATCAGCCGCTGGGCGTTGGTCATTTCCATCAGGATTTCCTCATTTCTGTGTGATGGCGGGAGCATCGCACAGCGCAAGAACGCAGGAAATCACAACTCGACCGTTCTTTGATTTAAACCGGGGTTATTGCCGCTTTGACGAGAAAGGCCGCATCAGCGCGGCCTTTTTTCATTTACAGATCGTCGAGGAAGGTTTTGTCCAGCTGCTTGAAGGCGCGCTTGAGCAGATCGGCCAACGTCTGATAGGTCGGCGTGCCTTCGAGCGGCGCCACCGCCTGCCCGGCTTCCGTCAGCTTGTTGCGCACCTCATGGAACCATTGCAGCAGCGTCGGCGGCAGCGGCGTGACCGAACGGCGCCCCAGCCACCACAAGCCCTGCATCGGCAGGCTGCAGGCGAACAGCGCGGTGGCGATCGCCGGGCCCAGCTGGCCGCCCAGCGCGATCTGCCAGGTCAGCGTGAAAATCGCCAACGGCGGCATGAAACGGATAGCGAAACGGGTGGCACGCGCAACGCGATTCTCCGGAAAGACCGGTGCCAGACGTTTGTCTGACGGCCAGGTTTTCATATAATGCTGCCCGCGCTGGAAGACCTGAAACCAGCTTACGGAACCGGACGGTTTGCTCGTCATTGCGTACCTCAACGTCACGTAAAGAAACTAAAAGCGTGCTGCCAGAGACCATACTAAAAAATTTGAAGCTTTAAATTTATTTTGTGTTTGCACCGGGCTATCGGTATCCTAAGCCGGCCTTGTGGCCGGTAGAAGATGACGTAAATTTTGTCAACTTTTAGCCCTATAAAAATCAAGATTATTTAAACCGCAGAGAAATCATCGGTTTTTCCATCATCCTGTGATTTGTGCACTTCACATGATGTTAATCATAAATGTCATCGGCACTATGCGCTACGCTTGTTGTCTGATTGACGATTAATTCACCACGTGTGTTCGATTTTCTTTTAACAACACGACTATTTAAGTAGGTACTTCCATGTCGAGTAAGCTAGTACTGGTTCTTAACTGCGGCAGTTCTTCTCTGAAATTCGCCATCATCGATGCCGTTAACGGCGACGAATTCCTCTCCGGTTTGGCCGAGTGTTTCCACCTGCCTGAAGCTCGCATCAAGTGGAAAATGGACGGCGCCAAACACGAAGCTGCCCTGGGGGCCGGCGCTGCACACAGCGAAGCGCTGAACTTCATTGTTAATACTATTCTGGCACAAAAACCAGAGCTTTCCGCGCAGCTGACCGCTATCGGCCACCGCATCGTGCACGGCGGCGAGAAGTTCACCGCTTCTGCCGTGATCAACGACGAAGTTCTGCAGGGTATCAAAGATTCCGTGCCGTTTGCACCACTGCACAACCCAGCTCACCTGATCGGCATCGCGGAAGCGCTGAAATCCTTCCCTAACCTGGCCGACAAGAACGTTGCCGTGTTCGACACCGCGTTCCACCAGACCATGCCGGAAGAATCTTACCTGTACGCCCTGCCGTACAGCCTGTACCGCGACCACGGCGTTCGCCGCTACGGCGCGCACGGCACCAGCCACTTCTACGTGACTCAAGAAGCCGCGAAGATGCTGAACAAGCCGGTAGAAGAAGTGAACGTGATCACTTGCCACCTGGGCAACGGCGGCTCCGTAACCGCAGTGCGCAACGGCCAGTGCGTTGACACCTCCATGGGTCTGACCCCGCTGGAAGGCCTGGTGATGGGCACCCGCAGCGGTGACATCGATCCGGCTATCATCTTCCACCTGCACGATTCTCTGGGCATGAGCGTTGACCAGATCAACAAGATGCTGACCAAAGAATCCGGCCTGCTGGGCCTGACCGAAGTCACCAGCGACTGCCGTTACGTTGAAGACAACTACGACAGCAAAGCCGACGCCAAACGCGCCATGGACGTGTTCTGCCACCGTCTGGCCAAATACGTCGGCGCCTACAGCGCGCTGATGGAAGGCCGTCTGGACGCGGTGATCTTCACCGGCGGCATCGGCGAGAACGCCGGCATGGTGCGTGAGCTGACCCTGAACAAACTGGGCCTGCTGGGCTTCGAAATCGACCACGACCGCAACATGGCCGCTCGCTTCGGCAAATCCGGCGCCATCACCAAAGACGGCAGCCGCCTGGCGCTGGTGATCCCGACCAACGAAGAGTTGGTCATCGCGCAGGACGCATCCCGCCTGACCGCGTAATGCTCTCAAAACACCGTCAGCCCAGGCTGACGGTGTTGTTTTAGCCTCATGTTAATCGTGAAGAGGACTATTCTGTGTCACGTACTATTATGTTGATCCCCACCGGCACCAGCGTCGGCCTGACCAGCGTCAGCCTGGGTGTCATCCGCTCCATGGAGCAAAAAGGCGTTCGTCTGAGCGTGTTCAAGCCTATCGCTCAACCGCGCACCGGCGACAATGCGCTCGACCAGACCACCACCATCATCCGCAGCAGCAACTCCACCATTACGGCGGCCGAACCGCTGCGCATGGACTACGTTGAGGGCCTGCTGAGCTCCAACCAGCAAGACGTGCTGATGGAAGAGATCGTGGCGCGTTACCACGAGAACACCAAAGACGCGGAAGTGGTGCTGATCGAAGGCCTGGTGCCGACTCGCAAACACCAGTTCGCCAACGCGCTGAACTACGAGATCGCCAAAACCCTGAACGCCGAGATCGTCTTCGTGCTGGCGCTGGGCAACGACTCCCCGGCGCAGCTGAAAGAGCGCATCGAACTGGCGCGCACCAGCTTCGGCGGCAGCAAGAACAAAAACATCACCGGCGTTATCATCAACAAGCTGAACGCACCGGTCGACGATCAGGGCCGTACCCGTCCTGACCTGTCCGAAATCTTCGACGACTCCACCAAAGCCAGCATCGCCCACGTCGATCCTGCGCAGCTGTTCGCCAACAGCCCGCTGCCGGTTCTGGGCTGCGTGCCGTGGAGCTTCGATCTGATCGCCACCCGCGCCATCGACATGGCTCGCCACCTGAAGGCCCGCGTGGTCAACGAAGGCGACATCATGACCCGCCGCGTGAAGTCCGTGACCTTCTGTGCGCGCAGCATCCCGCACATGCTGGAACACTTCCGCCCAGGCTCTCTGCTGGTGACCTCCGCAGACCGTCCTGACGTGCTGGTCTCCGCCTGCCTGGCGGCGATGAACGGCGTGGAAATCGGCGCCATCCTGCTGACCGGCGGCTACGCCATCGACGAGCCGATCAAGAAGCTGTGCGAACGCGCCTTCCAAACCGGCCTGCCGGTGTTCATGGTTGACACCAACACCTGGCAAACCTCGCTGAGCCTGCAGAGCTTCAACCTCGAAGTGCCGGCGGACGACCACCAGCGCATCGAGAAAGTGCAGAACTACGTGGCCAGCCACATCAACACCGAGTGGATCGACTCGCTGACCGCCACCTCTGAGCGTTCACGCCGCCTGTCTCCACCGGCGTTCCGTTACGAACTGACCGAGCTGGCGCGTAAAGCCGGCAAGCGCATCGTGCTGCCGGAAGGCGACGAGCCGCGTACCGTAAAAGCGGCGGCCATCTGCGCCGAACGCGGCATCGCGGAATGCGTGCTGCTCGGCAACCCGGACGAGATCCAGCGCGTAGCGGCAGCGCAGGGCGTTGAGCTGGGCAAAGGCATCGAAATCGTCGATCCGGTCGCCGTACGTGAAAACTACGTGCCGCGTCTGGTTGAGCTGCGCAAGAGCAAGGGCATGACCGAAGTGGTCGCGCGCGAGCAGCTGGAAGACAACGTGGTGCTCGGCACCCTGATGTTGGAACAAGGCGAAGTCGACGGTCTGGTCTCCGGCGCGGTTCACACCACCGCCAACACCATCCGTCCGCCGTTGCAGCTGATCAAAACCGCACCGGGCAGCTCGCTGGTGTCCTCCGTATTCTTCATGCTGTTGCCTGACCAGGTACTGGTCTACGGCGACTGCGCGATCAACCCGGATCCGACCGCCGAGCAGCTGTCTGAAATCGCCATCCAGTCTGCGGATTCCGCCGCGGCCTTCGGCATCGAGCCGCGCGTAGCGATGATCTCCTACTCCACCGGTAACTCCGGTGCGGGCAGCGACGTCGAGAAAGTGCGCGAAGCGACCCGTCTGGCGCAGGAAAAACGCCCGGATCTGATCATCGACGGCCCGCTGCAGTACGACGCCGCCATCATGGCCGACGTTGCCAAGTCCAAGGCGCCGAACTCACCGGTAGCCGGCCAGGCGACCGTGTTCATCTTCCCGGATTTGAACACCGGCAACACCACCTACAAAGCGGTACAGCGCTCCGCTGACCTGGTTTCCATCGGCCCTATGCTGCAAGGCATGCGTAAGCCGGTGAACGACCTGTCGCGCGGCGCACTGGTTGACGATATCGTCTACACCGTTGCGCTGACGGCGATCCAGTCTTCCCAGGCTGACGCTGCCGCCGCCAAGGCCTGATATTCTTCAGGTTGAGCGATAAAAAAGCGCCGGTCATTGACCGGCGCTTTTCTTTTGCGTTCCCTAACGCGCCAGCAACTGCCCGGCAGCCTCCAGAATATGCTCGGCGGTCAGGCCATACTCCTGCTGTAAAAACGCCTGGGTGCCCACCTGGCCGTAACGCTCCTTCACCCCCACGCGCCGCATCGGCGTCGGGCATTCCTCTGCCAGCACCTCCGCCACTGCGGATCCCAACCCGTTATGAATGCTGTGGTTTTCACAGGTGACGATGCGTCCGGTCTTGGCCGCGTAGGTTTTGATCAGTTCACGGTCGATAGGCTTGAGGGTGAACATATCGATCACTGCCGCGCTGACGCCCTGCTGCGCCAGCATCTGCGCCGCCTTCAGCGCCTCCGCCACCATGATGCCATTGGCAATCAGCGTAATGTCGTCGCCGTCGCGCAGCAGGTTGCCCTTGCCGATGGTAAAGCGCGAGCCTTCCTGGTAAATGCGCGTCGCCTGCTTGCGGATGGTGCGCACCCAGTAGAAGCCGCGTAGATCCATCAGCTGGCGCAGAATGTCGGCGAACATGGTAGCGTCGGTCACTTCCAGCACCACCGAGTGCGCCAGCCCGCGCACGATGCCCATGTCCTCGAACGACATGTGGGTGCCGCCGTTGTGGCAGGCGCTCACCCCGGCGTCGGAGGCGATCACCTTGACGTTGTTGCGCTGATAATCCAGCGACATGAACAGCTGATCGAAACAGCGGCGGCTGGCGAAAGCGGTAAAGGTATGCACGAACGGCACCCGGCCGGTGAGCGACAGCCCGGCGGCGACGCCGATCACGTTGGCCTCCATGATGCCGCAATTGATCACGTGCTGCGGGTGATCCTTGTGCACGCCGTCCATCGCCATCGAGCTCATCAAATCGGCCTCCAGCGCGATGATCGGTGCGCCCGCTTCTATCTGCCGACGCACCGCGCCGGCATAGACTTTGCGCATTTCGACGGCGTCGTTTTCCAACTGGGTCACTACGTTAAACATGGGCGGCCTCCAGTTCGGCGATGGCTTTTTCGATTTCCAGCTGCACGTCCGGCGTCAGGCGCAGGTGGTGTGAGTTCGACAGGTTTTCCAGATAGGTCACCCCCTGTCCCTTGATGCTGTCGAGCACGATCGCCAGCGGCCGCTGTTCACCGCCGCGCGCCGGCGCCACCGCCGCCAGCAGCGCCGCGATGTCGTCGCCCTTGATGGTCTGCACCTCAAAGCCGAAAGCGCGGAACTTGGCGGCCAGATCGAACGGTTGGATCACCTCGTCCAGCGCACCGTCTAGCTGTTGCTTGTTGTAATCGATGAACAGCGTCAGGTTGTTCAGGTTGTGGTGGGCGATAAACTGGAACGCCTCCCAGCACTGCCCTTCGTTCAGCTCACCGTCGCCGAGGATGCTGAACACCCGGTTACGACGCCCCGCCAGCCGATGGGATAATGCCATGCCGGCGGCGATCGACACGCCCTGCCCCAGTGAACCGGTGGTGGCGTCCACGCCGCGCGTGCGCAATCGGTCCGGGTGGCTAGGCAGACGCGTGCCGTTCTGGTTGAGGGTCTTCAGCTCCGCCAGCGGGAAGTAGCCCTTGATCGCCAGCGTGCTGTACAGCGCCGGGCCGGCGTGCCCCTTCGACAGCACGAAGTCATCGCGCTCCGGCCAGTCCGGATCCGCCGGATCGATACGCATCACGCTGCCGTACAGCACCGCCAGCGTCTCCACCACCGACATGCAGCCGCCGTAGTGGCCGAAGCCCAGCCCGGTCAACGCCTTCAATGTTTCCAGGCGGATCGCGCGCGCCAGGGTCTGCAGCTCTTCAATTTCCGTTTCACTCGTTGTGTCGTTCATCAGTCTGCCCTCGTTATTTCTCGACGCGGTCAGCGGCCGGTGCGCCTTTGCGTTTTCCCAGGAAGTTATGCGCCACCAGCAGCGCGAACACGGCGACGATCGCCAGCATGATCATCTCCTTCGACATAAAGCGCGCCATGTTGCCCAGCAGGATGCCGATCACGCCGAAGTCGGCGTCGGAGAAGGTGGTGTTGGCAAAGCCCAGCGCCCCCAGCACCGGCAGCAGCAATACCGGCAGGAAGGTGATCAGCAGCCCGTTGGCGAAGGCGCCCAGCATTGCGCCGCGCCGCCCGCCGGTGGCGTTGCCGAACACCCCGGCGGTAGCGCCGGTGAAGAAGTGCGGCACCACGCCAGGCAGGATCAGCACCATCTTCAGCTGTCCCAGCAGGAACAGCCCGGCCAATCCGCCGAGGAAGCTGAACAGGAAGCCGATCAGCACCGCGTTGGGGGCATAGGGATAGACCACCGGGCAATCCAGCGCCGGCCGCGCGTTAGGCACCAGTTTTTCCGAGAAGCCGGTGAACGCCGGCACGATTTCCGCCAGAATCAAGCGCACGCCTTGCAGAATGATGAATACCCCGGCGGCGAAGGTGATGGCCTGGATAATCGAATACACCAGGTAGTTCTGGCCGCCGCTGAGCTCGCTTTCCACATAGGCCCGCCCGGCGCAGATCGCCAGGATCAGGTAGATGACAATCATGGTCATCGAGATCGAAATGGAACTGTCACGCAAGAAACTGAGGTTTTTCGGCAGGTTCATCTCCTCGGTCGAGCGCGAGTTTTTGCCCACCTTCGAGCCGATCCAGCCGGACAACACATAGCCCAGGGTGCCGAAGTGGCCGAAAGCGATATCGTCGTTGCCGGTAATGCGGCGCATATAGCGCTGGGCGATCGCCGGGAAGAACGCCATCACCAGCCCCAGGGTCAGCGCACCGGTAAACACCAACTGCACGCCCTCGAAGCCCGCCACCGTCAGGATGATGCCGATCATGCAGGCCATGTAGAAGGTGTGGTGGCCGGTCAGGAAGATGTATTTCAGCCGGGTGAACCGTGCCACCACGATGTTCGCCACCATGCCGAACGCCATGATCAACGCGGTGGAGGCGCCGTATTTCTCCAGCGCGATGGAGACGATCGCTTCATTGTTCGGAATGATGCCCTGAATATTGAACGCATGTTCGAACATGCCGCCCAGCGGATTGAGCGATCCGACCAATACCGTGGCACCGCCGCCCAAAACGATAAAGCCGAGAATAGTTTTTACCGTGCCTTTCACCACGTCGGAAAACGATTTCTTTTGCGCCAGCAAACCGATCAGCGCAATAAGCCCGACCAGCACCGAAGGCACCTTTAATATATCCACCACAAACTTAAGCGTTTCCTGGATAAACATATCCACCTCGCCAATCGTTTTATTTAGATGATTGAGTGGGCTTCGAAGTAAGCGCGCAGCTTGGCTTCCAGCTCATTAATGTCGATGATGTTGCTGATCACCACCAGCTGCTCGGCCGGTACGCTGGCGCTGTCGGCGATGTCTTTCGCCATCACGAACACGTCGGCGGCGCCGGGGGTGGCGGACGACAGATCGGAGTGTTCGACCTCGGCCTCCACGCCCATCTTTTTCAGCACCTTTTTAATGTTCATTTCCACCATAAAACTGCTGCCGAGACCGGAACCGCAAATCGCCATGATTTTCATAATATCCACCTGTTGAATTTAGCGTGTAGGGTAGCGCCGCCGGTCATATTCCCGGCGTTGTTAGCATTAATCGTGTTCCTGGTGATTAAACGTTAATAGCGGGCGATAATATCCTCAATTTGCCGTTTATCTGTGGCGTGAAATAACGCCTCCATCGCCGAGTTATCGGAAAATAATTCCGCCAACTGCGAAATCATTTCAATGTGGCTGTTGCCGTCGGGCGCCGAAAGCATCACCACCACCTGAACCGGATCGTTATCCGCGGAATGGAAATTCACGCCCTGATGGATCTTCAACAGCGACAGCCCCAGCGCGTTGGCGCCCTCCTCCGGCCTGGCGTGCGGCATGGCGATGCCCGGCGCCAGGACGAAGTAAGGGCCGAGCTTCTCCTGCTGATGAAAGATAGCCGTCAGGTAATTCGGCGTAATCACGCCGCCTTGCAGCAGCGGCTGCGCGCTCAGCGTGACCGCCTGGCGCCAGTCCTCCACCCGTTCGCACAGCTGTATATGATCGGCGGTCAGCCACTCTTTCAGCACATTACCCTCCCAAACGTTGATGGTTTCGGCCGGTGATTAATTCACCGACGACGGTAAAACTTTAATCAACCCCTCTCGGCGACACAGTGATGGATATCACAAAGATAGCGCTACCAAAGCGCTATCATGCAGATCTGTGATAGCGCTATCAAAACACCGCGCTGCGGCATGGCGTTAACCACAATTTTTTCTCGCTCTTTCGGGTAACGGGGTAGAATGTGCCGCATACGGGGATCGTCGAAGCCGCGCCGTCGGCTTCCCACCCTCACCATTTTTATGCGCCGCTCGCGCATTTCAGTCGGGATTAGGCATGTCGATCGGTAAAAAACGACGCAGCACAGGCAGGGTGACGTTGGCTGACGTAGCGCAGCTGGCGGGCGTCGGCACCATGACGGTGTCGCGCGCGCTGCGCACGCCGGAGCAGGTTTCAGACAAACTGCGCGAGAAGATCGACGCGGCGGTAAACGAACTGGGCTACCTGCCCAATCTGGCCGCCAGCTCGCTGGCGTCAGCGTCCTCTTACACCATCGCCATGGTGGTGCCCAGCCTGTCCGAATCCGGCTGCGCCGAGATGTTCGCCGGCCTGCAGAAAGTGCTGCAGCCGGCCGGTTATCACATCATGCTGGCGGAATCGCAGCATCACCTCGAACGCGAAGAAAAACTGCTGGAGACCCTGCTTTCTTACAACCTGGCGGCAGCGGTGCTGCTCAGCGTCGAGCATTCGCAAAATGCCCGCAACGCGCTCATCGCCGCCAACATTCCGGTGGTGGAGATCGGTGCCGTGCGCGCCGATCCGATCGACATGAGCATCGGCATCGATTACGTGGCGGCGATGTATCAGCTGACGCAAACGGTGATCGCCAGCGGCTACCAGAATATCGGGCTGCTGTGCGCCAACCAGGAACAGTGGATTTTCCAGCAGCACCTGCAGGGCTGGCACAAAGCGCTGCTGCGCAACCATATGTCGCCGCATCGGGTCATCAACGCCGCGCAGACCGCCAGCTTCAGCACCGGCGCGCAGCAGCTGCCGGAATTCTTGCTCGCCTGGCCGGAGCTGGACGCGCTGGTGTGCGCCTCGGACGAACTGGCCGGCGGCGCGCTGTATGAATGCCAGCGGCGGCGCATCAAGGTGCCGGACAATCTGGCGGTGGTGGGGTTCGGCAACAGCGAGTTCAGCCGGGTGTGCCAACCGCCGCTGACCACCATGACCATTCCGCATCGCGATATCGGTATTCAGGCCGGCCAGGCGCTGCTGGCGCGGCTGAACGAGCAGCCCTGGCTGCCGGAAGGCATCCTGCCCGCCACGCTGTGCCGCCGCGACAGCTGCTGAATCCGCGCCATAAAAAAAGCCGGTCGATGACCGGCTTTCTCACGCGTTGGCGTCTCAGTGGTTATCGAGCGGCTTACCGTAATCCTGTTCGTTGTTGCGCGTCAGCCACAGCGACAGCGCCTTCAGCGAATCCGGGGTAAACTCGTCGCAACGCGCAGTGATCTCTTCCGGCGTCAGCCAGCATACCTCGGCCACTTCCTCTTCCTGCAGCGCGAACGGGCCGTGCGACACGCAGCTGAACAGCGCGCCCCACACCCGGCACTGATCTTCTTCGAAGTAGAACAGACCGTGCTCGGCGAAAGGCACGCCGGCGATGCCCAGCTCTTCTTCCGCCTCGCGACGCGCTGAATCCAGCACGTTTTCACCGCTTTGCACTACGCCACCCGCCGTCGCGTCCAACCAGCCCGGGTAGAAGTCCTTGATCTCGGTGCGACGCTGCACCAGAATTTTTCCCATCCCATCATGCACCACAATATAGGTAGCACGATGGCGCAGCCGCTCCGCCCGCATCTGTTGACGACTGGATTGAGCAATCACCTCGTTTTGCTCGTCGACGATATCAACCCATTCGGTATCTGCAGCCTGACCCTGTTCCGCCATCCTCTAAAACCTTCTATTTTGGCGCGATGCATCCCGCGCGCTGGTTAATCAATGAGTGTTTTTCAAAGATTTTTATTGTGTGTGTATAAATTAGTGCGTTTAGCGTGTTACCGCCACCTCCGCGACGACCTTGCCGTCGTCGAGCGTCAGCACGCTCAAAGTGCCCCGATCCAACATGCCGTAGCTGGCCGGAAAGCCCCCTTTGGGGATGCTGACCGAGCCCGGATTGAAGCAATAGATCTCACCCTGCCGCTCCGCCTGCGGCAGATGCGTATGGCCGTAGGCCAGGACGTCACCGCGGGATAACGGCGGCAGTGCCGAGGGATGATAAAGGTGACCGTGGGTCAAAAACAATCGTCTTTTTTGCAGTAAAACCTGTTGCCAGGGCGCCTCGATGGGAAACGTCAACAGCATCTGATCGACCTCGCTGTCGCAATTGCCGCGAACGGCGATGATCTTGTCGCTATAGCGATTCAATCGTTCGGCAACCTGAGCGGGCTGATACCCGGCCGGCAGCGCGTTGCGCGGGCCGTGATTCAGCAAATCACCCAGAAGAATCAACCAGTCGGCGCCGTTTTGTGCGAACAATTCCAGCACGCGTTCGGTAGCAGGCAGCGATCCGTGAATATCCGAGGCGAACATCAGCTTCATAACCTTGTCCTATAGAGGGAAATAAGCGCCATTTTACCGCGCTGGCGCCGTGCGGCAAACCGCCGCCCGCCCCGATGGAGAATTGTGATCCAACCGAGCAGATAGCATCGGACGAATCCCACATAGCCTGCTATCCTTAGCTGCTATTGTTGGATCTCTGATATACCTTTGTGCGCGGCGAAGACCGCAGCAACGTGTAATGAATTACAGATCACCTTACCGCAGGAGGCAACATGATTGACCTGTATTACGCGCCTACTCCCAATGGTCACAAGATCACCTTGTTTTTGGAAGAGGTCGGCTTACCCTACCGTATCCATCGCGTAAACATCAGCGCCGGCGACCAGTTCAAACCGGACTTTCTGAGCATTTCTCCCAACAACAAAATCCCGGCGATCGTCGATCAGCAACCGGTGGACGGCGGCGCGCCAATCAGCCTGTTCGAATCCGGGGAAATCCTGCTGTATCTGGCGGAGAAGACCGGCAAGCTGCTGAGCACCGGCCTGCGCGAACGCGCCGCGACCCTACAGTGGTTGTTCTGGCAGGTGGCCGGGTTCGGGCCGATGCTCGGGCAGAATCACCACTTTAATCACTACGCGCCGCAGCCGGTGCCTTACGCCATCGAGCGTTACCATCTGGAGACCAAGCGGCTGTACGGCGTGCTGGAAGCTGAACTGCAAAAACACCCGTACCTGGGCGGCGACAACTACAGCATCGCCGATATCGCCACCTATCCGTGGGTCGTATCGCATCCGCGTCAACGCATCGATCTGGCAGATTACCCAGCGGTGCGCAACTGGTTCGAGCGCATCAGCAACCGCCCGGCGACCGAGCGCGCCTACAAACTGGCCGAACAAGGCTAAGCGCCTTCCCCGACTCCCCGTCGGCCGGGGAGTCACATCGTCCCCTCGTTATCTTTTCCTTACTTTCCGTGTATTCTGAACGCTAATAATCAGACCTATGGAGAATCTCTGATGTCTTTCAGTCAACCCGACGCCGTTATTCGCATTAAAAATCTGCGGCTGCGCACGTTCATCGGTATCAAGGAAGAGGAAATCAACAACCGACAGGACGTCCTGATCAACGTGGTGATCCACTACCCGGCGGACAAAGCGCGCAACAGCGAAGACATCGCCGATGCACTCAACTACCGCACCATCACCAAAGCGATCATCCGCCATGTGGAAGATAACCGTTTCGCGTTGCTGGAAAAATTAACGCAGGATGTGCTCGACATCGTAAAAGAACACGCCTGGGTAACCTATGCTGAAGTGGAGATAGATAAACTTCTGGCCCTGCGCTACGCCGATTCGGTTTCCATGACCATGAGCTACCGCCGGGACTAACTCAGGGAGGTCGACCATGCGGATCCTGATCACCGGCGCAACGGGATTGATAGGCAGCAGTCTGACGGCCAGGCTGCTGGCGCTTTCTCACCACATTACGGTGTTGACCCGAGACGAGCGGCGAGCCCGAGCCCGGCTGGGCGATCGGCCGAGCTATTGGCAAACGCTGGACGACCGGCAGTCGCTGGATGAATTCGACGCGGTGATCAACCTGGCCGGCGAACCTATCGCCGACAAGCGCTGGAGCGCACAGCAGAAAGAGCGCCTGTGCCGCAGCCGTTGGGATCTGACCGAACGATTGGCGCAGCTTATCAAGGACGGCAGCACGCCGCCCGGCGTGTTGATTTCCGGTTCCGCCGTCGGCTACTACGGCGATCAGGGGCAGGCGGTGGTGACCGAAGAGGAGCCACCGCACGACGAATTCACCCACCAACTGTGTCAACGCTGGGAAACGCTGGCGCTGCAGGCGCAAAGCGATGCCACCCGCGTCTGCCTGCTGCGCACCGGCGTGGTGCTGGCGCCACAGGGCGGCGCGCTGGCCAAAATGCTGCCGCCGTTCCGCTTCGGGCTGGGCGGCCCGATCGGCGACGGTCGCCAATATCTGCCGTGGATCCATCTCGACGACATGGTCAACGGCATTATTTATCTACTGGATCACGCCACGCTGAGCGGCCCGTTTAACATGGTCGCGCCCTACCCGGTGCACAACGAGCAGTTCGCCGCCCAATTGGCCAACGTGCTCGATCGCCCGGCGTTTCTGCGGGTGCCGGCGTTCGCCATGCGGCTGTTGATGGGGGAAGCGGCGGTGCTGGTGCTCGGCGGGCAGCGGGCGGTGCCGAAGCGCCTGGAAGAGGCCGGCTTCCACTTCCGCTATCTGGAATTGGAACAGGCATTGGATGACGTGATTAATCAGCGGGCCGAAGCCCGCTGATCTGAGGTTACTTCAACGCGCCGGACAGGAACTGCTGCAGGCGCGGGCTTTTGGGGTTGCCGAACAGCTCGGCCGGCGGCCCCTGCTCTTCGATCAACCCTTTGTGTAGGAAGATCACGTGGTTGGAAACGTGGCGCGCAAATTCCATTTCGTGCGTCACCACCACCATGGTTTTTCCCTCCTCCGCCAGCTTCTGCATGATGCGCAGCACCTCGCCCACCAGCTCGGGATCCAGCGCCGACGTCGGTTCGTCAAACAGCAGCACCTCCGGCTCCATCGCCAATGCGCGAGCAATGGAGACGCGCTGCTGCTGGCCACCCGACAGGTGCACCGGGTACTTGCCGCGCGCCCGCTCGTCGATGCCCACTTTATCCAGGTAACGCACCGCGCGCTCATGCGCGTCGGCCTTGCTCAGCCCCAGCACCTGCACCGGCGCCTCCATCACGTTCTCCAGCACCGTCATATGGCTCCACAGGTTAAAGTGCTGGAACACCATGGTCAGGCGGGTGCGCAGCAGCTGCAGCTGCTTCTTGTCGAACACTTTCAGCTGGCCGTCCTTGTCGCGCACCATGCGAATATCTTCGTTGTTCAGGCTGATCGAGCCTTCGCTCGGCTTCTCGAGGAAGTTGATGCAGCGCAGAAAGGTGCTTTTGCCGGAGCCAGAGGAGCCGATGATGCTGATCACATCCCCGGCGTTGGCCGCCAGCGAGACGCCTTTCAGCACTTCGTGGTCGCCATAGCGTTTGTGCAGTTCCGTGACGGCTAATTTATTCTCAGACATGGTTTTTCTTCCCGTCATTTATCAGTGACTAACGTGTGCCATCCAGCGTTTTTCAGCTTTGCGGAACAGGCTGATTAACACGTAGGAGATGATCAGGTACAGCACCGCCGCGATGCCGAAAGCGTAGAACGGCTGGTAAGTCGCGGCGTTGATGTCGCGCGCGATCTTCAGCAGATCCGGCACGGTGGCGGTAAACGCCAGCGCGGTGGAGTGCAGCATCAGGATCACTTCGTTGCTGTAAGCCGGCAACGCGGTGCGCAGTGCCGAAGGCAAAATGATGCAGCGATACATCTTGAAGCGCGAGAAACCGTAGGCGTTGGCGGCCTCGATTTCACCGTGCGGCACCGCGCGGATCGCCCCGGCGAAGATCTCGGTGGTATAGGCGCAGGTATTGAGCGTCAGCGCCAGGATGGTGCAGTTAAGCCCGCTGCGGAAAAACGCATTAAGAAACTCGGTGCCGCGCACAATCTCGAGGCTGTACATGCCGGAGTAGAACACCAGCAGCTGCACGTACAGCGGCGTACCGCGAAACACATAGGTGTAAAGCCACACCGGGAAACGCACCCAGCGAAGGGAAGAGACGCGCGCCACCGCCATCGGGATCGCCAGCAGCCCGCCCATCACCACCGAGGCGATCAGCAGCCACAGCGTGACTGCCACGCCGGTGAAACGGTAGCCGTCGCTCCACAGCAGCGACTGCCAATACTGTTGCAAAATCTCGATCATAGCTCGGCCCTCTTGACGCCCAGTGAGTAACGCCGTTCAAGCCACAGCAGCACGCCGTTGGAAACGGTAGTGAAGATCAGGTACACCACGCCGGCCACGATGGCGAAGAAGAACGGCTGATAGGTGCCTTTCCCCGCCAGCTGCGTGGCTTTCACCACGTCGTTCAGGCCGAGGATCGACACCAGCGCCGTCGCCTTCAGGATCACCTGCCAGTTGTTGCCGATGCCCGGCAAAGCGAAACGCATCATCGCCGGGAACAGAATGCGCCGAAAGATCTGCGCGCCGCTGAAGCCGTAGGCCGTCGCCGCTTCGATCTGCCCTTTCGGCACCGCCAGATAGGCGCCGCGGAAGGTCTCAGTGAAGTAAGCACCGTAGATAAAGCCGAGGGTAATGATACCGGCGCCGAGCGGATCGATATCGATCTGCGAGAAGCCGAGCAGCGTGGTGATGTTGTTCAGCGCGATTTGCAGGCCGTAAAAGATCAGCAGCATCAGCACCAGATCGGGCACGCCGCGGATCAGCGTGGTATAGGCGCCGAACAGACCGGAGATAAAGGGGTTATGAGACAGTTTGCCACCGGCGCCGATCAGGCCGATCACCACCGCCAGCAACACGGAACTGAGGGCCAGCTCCAACGTCACCAGAGCCCCCTCGAAAATCAGTTGGGAATAGCCTTGCAGCATCTACTTCACCCTGTGGTCTAGGATCCGAACCATCGGGGCCGGCACGCCGGCCCCGCAGTCACAGCATGGAACGGTAAGCGGATTACCCGCCGTAGACGTCAAAGTCGAAGTACTTTTTCGCGTATTTGTCGTAGGTGCCGTCTTTGCGTATCTCGGCGAAGGCTTTGTCCAGCGCCGCTTTCAGCTCGGTATCGGTCTTGCGCAGCCCCATGCCGGTGCCGACGCCGAAGAACTTGTCATCCTTCACCGATTCGCCGGCGAACGCATAGTCTTTGCCCGGCGGCTGTTTCAGGAAGCCGTCGCTGCCCGCCACTTCATCCTGGAAGGCGGCGTCAATACGGCCGGAAGCCAGATCGGCGTAAACCAGATCCTGGTTCTGGTAAGGCACGACGGTGATGCCCTTCGGCTGCCACATGGCGTTGGCGTAGGCTTCCTGGGTGGTACCCTGCAGCACGCCCACGCTCTTGCCTTTCAGAGCGTCCACGGTAGGCAACAGCTTGGACCCTTTCGGCGCGATCAGACGCGCGTTGGCGGCATACAGCTTGTCGGTAAAGGCGATTTCCTGCTGGCGTTTTTCAGTGATGGACAGCGAAGAGATGATGGCGTCGATTTTCTTCGCCTTGAGGGAGGGGATCAGCGCGTCGAAGTCGCTCTCCACGAAGGTGCATTGGGTATTGATGCGTTTGCACAGCTCTTTGGCCAAATCAATGTCAAAGCCAACCAATTCGCCTTTGGCGTTTTTGGATTCAAACGGTGCGTAAGTCGGATCGGTGCCAATCTTCAGCGTGGAAGGAATGGCGGCAAAGGCGCTGCTGGCGGCGCTCAAAGCCAGAACTAACGGCAAAATCAAAACCCGCTTTTTCATAAATTACCCTCAAATTGATTTTTTTGATGCCACTACGGGCATTACTTTCCCCACCAAATCAATTTGCAGTAATCGTGCCACATTAGGTGCTACGGGCGGAGGGAACGGCTCCGGCCTTCACAATACTGTTTCCTGGGACGATAACCGCAAAATTAAATCGGCCGGTTGGGGCCGCGCCACTGGCAACCGCAATAAGGCGGCGCCATGAAACAGTGAGCGTGATGAAGTGGGATCATTATGGTGCATACTCCGCCCCAATTCAGTGCGGTGTTGCACAAATGTACCAATTTAGGGATAAAACTGTTAATTAGCACCCTGCCAGCGGGTGAACAGATCGGTCGGCAATTCGATATCAAACTGGTCGATCACCCGATTGACGGTCTGATCGATGATGTCTTGCACGCTTTTTGGCTGGTGGTAAAACGCCGGCACCGGCGGCATGATCACCGCGCCCATCTCCGCCGCCTGCGTCATCAGCCGTAAATGGCCAAGATGCAACGGCGTTTCCCGCACGCACAAGACCAAACGGCGGCGCTCTTTGAGCACCACGTCGGCGGCGCGGGTCAGCAGCCCGTCGCTGTAGCTGTTGACGATGCCGGACAGGGTTTTGATTGAGCATGGCAGGATCGCCATACCCAGGGTTTTGAAAGAGCCGGAGGAGATGCCGGCGGCGATGTCGCGCGCATCGTGCACCACGTCGGCCAGCGCCTGCACTTCCCGTAGGCTGTACGGCGTTTCCAGCGCCAGCGTCTGTCTTGCAGCATTACTCATCACCAGATGGGTTTCCACCTCTGCGACGTCGCGCAAAACCTGTAACAGGCGCACGCCGTAGATCGCGCCGCTGGCGCCGGAAATGCCGATGATGAGTCGTTTCATGAAGAATGGCCTCTGCCGTAAAAAGTAAGATCAGGCAGACTTTGCCGCAATGGCGAGGGATAAGCAAGTCAGAGGAACAAGGTGCACCGCCGCAGACGCGGCGATGCACCTTGAGGGATCAACGCAGACCGTTAGCCTTCGTTGTGCAGTTCCAGATTTTCCGCTTCGGTTTGCACCCGCATCGCCTTGGCATCGTCGCTGCGCAGCGACTCCAGGTATTCCAGATAGCTTTGGTCGACGTCTTTGGTCACGTAGATACCATTGAAGACCGAGCATTCGAACTGGATGATGTCCGGGTTCTCTTCGCGCACCGCTTCGATCAGATCGTCGAGGTCCTGGAAGATCAGCCCGTCGGCGCCGATAATCTGACGGATTTCATCCACTTCACGCCCGTGGGCGATCAGTTCGTTGGCGCTCGGCATGTCGATGCCGTAGACGTTAGGGAAACGCACTTCCGGCGCGGCGGAAGCCAGATACACGCGCTTAGCGCCCGCTTCGCGCGCCATCTCGACGATTTGCTCAGAGGTCGTGCCGCGCACGATGGAGTCATCCACCAGCAGCACGTTCTTGTCGCGGAACTCGGCACGGTTGGCGTTCAGCTTGCGGCGTACCGACTGGCGACGCGCCTGCTGGCCCGGCATGATAAAGGTGCGGCCAACGTAGCGGTTTTTCACGAAGCCCTGGCGGTAGGGCTTCTCGAGAATACGCGCGATCTCCAGCGCGATATCGCAGGAAGTTTCAGGAATCGGGATCACCACGTCGATATCCAGATCTTCCCACTCGCGGGCGATCTTCTCACCCAGCTTCTGGCCCATGCGCACGCGGGCGCTGTAGACCGAGATCTTGTCCATAAAGGAGTCTGGGCGCGCAAAATAAACATATTCGAACAGGCACGGGTTGGTTTTCGGGTTCTCTGCGCACTGGCGGGTGAACAGCTGGCCCTTGGTGGTGATGTACACCGCTTCGCCCGGCGCCACATCGCGCAGGAACTCAAAGCCCAGGGTATCCAGCGCCACGCTCTCGGAAGCCACCATGTACTCGCTGCGGCCATCCTCCAGCGTGCGCTTACCGATCACCAGCGGACGAATGCCGTTGGGATCGCGGAACGCCAGCAGGCCATGACCGATGATCATCGCCACGCAGGCGTAAGCGCCGCGCAGTTGCTGATGCATAGCGGCGACCGCGGTAAAGATGTTGTCGGCTTCCAGCGGATAGTGCGGGAAGCGATCCAGCTCGCTGGCCAGCACGTTCAGCAGGATTTCCGAGTCGGAGGTGGTGTTGACATGGCGGCGGCCGCTTTCGAACAGCTTTTGGCGCAGCTCATGGGCGTTGGTCAGGTTGCCGTTGTGGGCCAGCGTAATGCCGAACGGCGAGTTGACGTAGAAAGGCTGGGCCTCAGAGGCGCTCGAGCTGCCGGCCGTCGGGTAACGCACATGGCCAATGCCCATGTTGCCCTGCAAGCGTTGCATATGGCGCGCCTCAAACACATCCTTCACCAGGCCGTTGGCTTTACGCAAACGGAACCCGTTGTGGGCGTCAATGGTGACGATGCCTGCGGCATCCTGGCCACGGTGCTGAAGCACCGTCAGCGCATCATAAATCGACTGGTTTACCGGCATGAAACCGGCGATACCGACAATACCGCACATGTTGTCTTTTCCTCATCAGCGCTACCGCCCCGGCAATTGGGTCGGCAAGAAACTCGACGTGCTCTGCAGGTAGTCAAAGAACCACCTGATGACGTAACTGAACTGGGGGATCAGCTGCGACTGTTTCCAGTCGGCACTTTGTGAAAAGCCGGTAAAGGTATCCAGGAAGAACAGGATCGCCGCGACAATCAACACGCCGCGCAGTGCGCCGAAGCAGATGCCCAGCACCCGGTCGGTGCCCGACAACCCGGTTTTCTCTACCAGTGAGCTAATCACATAGTTAACAATAGCCCCTACGATCAGGGTCGCGATGAACAAAATCGCGATCGCGATGCCGTTTCGCACCAGTTCATCTTCAAAACGAGTGAAATAGACCGCAAGGTAAGAGTAGAAATGGCTGGCAACAAAAAACGCACATCCCCATGTCACAAGTGACAATGCTTCGCGAACAAACCCTCGGATCAGGCTCACCAGAGCCGAAAATCCAATCACCGCTATAATGACGTAATCAATCCAGACCATGAACTATTCCAATGATGAATCGCCCCTGCATCCAATTCGCGGCGAATTCTAACAGAAAAAGAAAACGTTTGCGTAGGGGATTTCCTACCACGTTACAAATAAAAAGCGGCGATTAAAAAATTCCCAATCGCCGCGCCTACATAGGTGATTTCGCCTGTAAAAGGCGCGGTTTCTCTCGCTTTCTCTCCACCACTCCTGAATTCAGGGGCGCATCCTGCTGCGCCCCCGCGGGGTTTAACGGCCGTACGGCTTCACCTGCCCGCTCAGCCCGCTGATCGAGTTCAGCGACGGCAGCGCCGCCTGCAGCTTCTGCTTGGAAGCGTCCGGGCCAACGTAGATGCGGGTGATCTGCCCTTGCACCGGCGTTGACGGCACGGTAAAGGCGCGATAGCCCGAGAGACGCAGCGAAGCGACAATCTCGTTCGCCTTGGCGGCGTTCTTCAGCGCCCCGAGCTGCACGACATAAGCTTGCCCGGACGGCGCTTTTTCTTCCGCCGGTTTTGGCTGCGGCGTCGGTTCTGGTTTCGGCGTCGGTTCCGGCTTCGGCACCGGTTTCACCTCCACCGGCTTCGGCTGCGGTACCGGTTTTGGTTTCACTTCCACCGGTTTGGTTTCCACCGGCTTCGGCTTAGGCTGCTGCACCGGCTGAGGACGCGTCTCGACCGGCGGCGGCGCCACCTGCGTCGGTTGCTGAGCGCTCTGCCGCACCGCCTGTTGCGCCGCCGCTTCGTTGGCCGCCTGCTGCTCGACCAGCGCGCCCGCCCCTTCCGGCGGCTGCGCCGGCAACGGCTGCGTCACCGGCGGCAGCACGTCGTTCTCTTCGACGTCGCCCGCCTTCGGCACCAATGGAATGGCCGCGAACTCATCCTCGTAATGCTTCTTTTTGCCGTCCAGCAACCCTGGCAGGATGATTACCCCCAGCGCCACCAGAATCACGGTTCCAACCAGTCGGTTCTGAAATTTACTCGCCACTCACACTCCCCGCATCTCGTCTAACGCCGCCATCACCTGCGCCACGGTGTGGAACGATCCACAGACGATCACAATATCCTGTTTATCAGCATCCTGCATAGCCTGCCGCCAGGCAGTTTCGACATCATTAAAGCGGCGCGGTTCCGTCAGATGCTGCGCCAGCTGTTCGACGCTGGCACCGCGCGGCCCGTCGAGCGGTGCGCAGTACCATTCATCCACCTGCTCGCTGAGGCAGGCCAGCGTGCCGGCGATATCCTTGTCGGACAGCATGCCCACCACCGCGCGCACCTTGCCGCCGTCGCGCGGCAGCTTGGCCAGACGCCCGGCCAGATAGCCGGCGGCGTGCGGGTTGTGTGCCACGTCGAGGATCAGCATCGGCTCCCGCCGCACGATCTGGAAACGCCCCGGCAGCGTCGCCTGCTGCAGCCCTGTGAAGATCGCGCGTTCGTCGATTTCCAGCGGGGAACAGTTCAGCGCCGCCAGCGCGGTAGCGGCGTTGGCCAGCGGTACGTTCGGCGTCGGCAGATCGGTCAGCTGCGTGTCGCCGCCCTGCCACTGCCAGCGATCGCCCTGCTCGCTGAAGCTCCAGGCTTCACCGCGGCGATACAGCGGTGCGCCCAGCGTTTCGGCGACCTGGCGAATGCTGTCCGGCATGTCGGGTTCGCCCACCACCGCCGGCTTGCCGCTGCGGAAAATACCGGCCTTTTCACGGCCGATGCTTTCGCGATCGTTGCCCAGCCAGTCAGTATGATCGAGCGCAATGCTGGTGATCACCGCCACGCTCGGATCGACGATATTGGTGGCGTCGAGACGCCCGCCCAGGCCCACTTCCAGGATCACCACGTCGAGCCGCGCCTGTTTGAACAGCTGCAGCGCCGACAGGGTGCCGAATTCGAAATAGGTCAGCGACGTTTCGCCGCGGCCGGCTTCAATGGCGGCGAACGAGCGGCTGTGCTCCGCTTCGCTCAGCTCTTCCCCCTGAATGCGCACGCGTTCGGTATAGCGCACCAGATGCGGCGAACTGTAGACGCCGACGCGCAGGCCGGCGGCCAGCAGAATGGCTTCGAGGGTACGACAGGTCGTGCCTTTGCCGTTGGTGCCGGCAACGGTGAACACCGTAGGAGCGGGGGTCAGTAAATCCAGATGCGCCGCGACGCGCTGTACGCGCTCAAGACCGAGTTCGATCGCCTGGCTGTGCAGACGTTCCAGATAGTAAAGCCACGAGCTCAATGGCGACGTGGCTTGGGGAATTTGGTGGTTTTGCATGAGTCCCGTCACTGAACTTGGGTTCATTAATCCATCAGGGCACCACCCTCACCGCGGTAAAGGCGATGCGCTTCGTAACCGCCGCCAACCCGCAAACCATGGCGCGATAGGCCACGGCCGGCAGGGAACGGGCATCAGCCGTCACTTAGCCACAAAGTGGCGGCTGAACCCGGGCGGGATCTGTCTTTGCCTCAGGCGTCGGCCTGCGGCTCCGGCTCAATGACCGGCGCGGCCTCATCGAAATGCGGCTGCGGTTGGTTGGTCAGCTTGGACAGAATGCTCGCCAACGTTTGGCGCATCTCCGGACGGCGAACAATCATGTCGATCGCGCCTTTTTCGATCAGGAACTCGCTGCGCTGGAAGCCAGGCGGCAGTTTCTCGCGCACGGTCTGCTCGATGACGCGCGGGCCGGCAAAGCCGATCAGCGCTTTCGGCTCGGCGATATTGATGTCGCCCAGCATCGCCAGGCTGGCAGAGACGCCGCCCATGGTCGGGTCGGTCAGCACGGAGATGTACGGCAAGCCGCGCTCCTGCATCTTAGCCAACGCCGCGCTGGTTTTCGCCATCTGCATCAGCGACATCAGCGCTTCCTGCATGCGCGCGCCGCCGCTGGCGGAGAAGCACACTAGTGGACAGTTGTCCTCCAGCGCCTGCTCAACCGCACGCACGAAACGCGCGCCGACCACGGAAGACATTGAGCCGCCGATGAAAGCGAATTCGAAGGATGCGGCGACGATCGGCATACCGTACAGCGTGCCCTTCATCACCACCAGCGCATCTTTCTCGCCGGTCGCTTTCTGTGCGGCGACCAGACGATCTTTATAGCGCTTGGAATCCTTGAATTTCAGAACGTCCTTCGGCTCCAGATCGCTGCCCAGCTCCACTTCACTGCCTTCGTCCAGCAGGGTATGCAGACGCGCGCGCGCGCCCATACGCATGTGGTGGTCGCACTTCGGACACACTTCCAGATTACGCTCCAGCTCGGCGCGGTAGAGAACCTGGCCGCAGCTGTCGCATTTGGTCCAGACCCCTTCAGGAATGCTCGCCTTACGGGTTTGTGTGATATTGCTCTTGTTAAGAATTCGTTCAATCCAGCTCATCGATGACCTTTCTGTTTGAACCTGGCACACGCCAGTCCGCTGTTCATGCTTTAACAATCCCCCTGAAAACACCCCAATGAAAAAATGCCCGTTCGCGGCGCGGCAAGCGCGGCGACTGAGGCATCGGCTTCAGGGTTGTTCGCAGGAACAGACCATAATGTCGCTCATTAAACCATATCGGCCCGGCGCTGTGGACAAAAAACTGGTCGAACCGACAGGTTAAGCGATGTTTTTACTGTTTTTGCTGGCGGGCGGCCGCGCGCTTGTGACGCCAAATTTCAATCACGCCCGGCAGAATCGAAACGATGATGATCCCGACGATCAACAGTTTCAGGTTCTCCTGCACCACCGGCAGATCGCCGAACAGGTAGCCAGCATAAGTGAAGAGCAGCACCCAAACCAGTGCACCAATCACGTTGTAGGCGGCGAAGTGGCGATAGGACATATGCCCCATGCCGGCGACGAACGGCGCAAAAGTACGCACGATCGGCACGAATCGCGCCAGAATAATCGTTTTCCCACCGTGCTTCTCATAGAACTGATGCGTCTTGTCCAGGTAGCTACGGCGGAAAATTTTCGAGTTCGGGTTGCTGAACAGCTTCTCGCCGAACAACCGCCCGATAGTGTAGTTCACCGCATCGCCAATGATCGCCGCTACGGCCATCAACGCCACCATGGTGTGCACGTTGAGATCGTTGGTCGGCAACGCCGCCAGCGCGCCGGCGACAAACAGCAAAGAATCCCCCGGCAGGAACGGCGTCACCACCAGGCCGGTTTCGCAAAACAAGATCAGGAACAGAATAGCGTAGACCCACATGCCGTATTGTGCGACCAGCTCGGCCAGGTGCACATCAATATGCAAAATGAAATCAATAATAAACTTGATGATGTCCATAAATTCTCTCATTGATACCGGGTGTTTCAATCACCCGGCAGAAGCACAAGGGAGCGACGCTTTCAGGCGTGCCGGCGTTTAATCGTCGGGCAAAAACAGCGGCCCCATCGGTGGCCGCGGTAGACCAAAATGATCGGGATAGTCCACGGCAACCAGATACAGCCCCTCGGCTCGCGCCGTCGCCGCCGCCAGATTGCGATCCTTCAGCGCCAGCAACTCGGCCATCCAGTTCTCATCCTGATTGCCGCAGCCGATCTCCATCAGGCTGCCGACGATATTGCGAACCATGTGATGCACAAAGGCATTCGCCTTGATATCTACCACAATATATTCGCCGTAGCGCGTAACCTTAACGTGTTTTACGCAGCGCCACGGGGTGCGCGACTGACACTGCACCGCGCGGAACGAGGTGAAGTCATTCTCGCCCAGCAGCGCCTGCGCCGCCCGGTGCATGCGATCGGCATCCAGCGGGTGATAAAAGTGCGTCACCCCCTGTTGCAACACCGCCGGCCGGTAGCGATGGTTGAAAATAATATAGCGGTAACGGCGCGCGGTAGCGCTGAAACGCGCGTGAAAATCGTCGGCGACGGGGCTCACCCAGCGCACCGCGATGTCCGGCGGCAAATGGGTGTTCACGCCCATCGTCCAGGCGGCGTCCTTGCGACGCGCGGTGGTTTCGAAATGCACCACCTGCCCGGTGGCGTGCACCCCGGCGTCGGTGCGCCCGGCGCACAGCACGTTGATCGGCGCATCCGCCACCTTGCTCAACGCCTGCTCAAGGCGCTCCTGCACGCTGGCCACTTCTTGCTGCCGCTGCCAGCCGTAGTACCGGCTGCCGTCATATTCGATGCCCAGCGCTACCTTCAGCGTCGGCTGAGCGGGCGAGACCACCTCTGACATCAGTACATCTGCTCCTGCACCAGACGCTCGGCGGTTTCGATCGCCATTAACGCGCCGCCGAAGCGCACGTTGTCCGCCACCGTCCAGAACTGCAGCAGCTCGGGAATGCCGTAATCGTTACGCAGGCAACCGATGCTGAGCGCATCGCTGCCGGAGGCTTCGGTCACCTGAGTCGGGTAATCGTCCTCTTCGCTCAGCTGAATGTCCTCGACTTCTTCGAGCTCGCTGCGCGCCTCTTCGGCGGACAGCGGGCGCAGCGCTTCCAGGTGCACCACCTGCGCATGGCCGTAAAACACCGGCGACTGAACGCAGCTCACCGAAATCGGCAACCCTTCGTCCTGCAGCACCTTGCGCACCTGATCGACGATCAGACGCTCTTCGCGCACGCTGCCCTGCTCGTCGGCAACGAGCGGCAGCAGGTTAAACGCCAGCTGTTTAGCGAAGACGCCTTCCTCGGCAGGAATGCCGTTCAGCAGGCGCGCGCTCTGGCCGGCCAGATCGTCCACCGCGGCCTTGCCGCGCGAGGATACCGACATCAGCGTGGTAACGTGCAGACGCGAGAGCCCCGCCTGTTCGGTCAGCGGTTTGATCGCCGTCAGCAGCTGGCTGACCATGCTGTCGGCCACCGCGACGATATTGCGGTTGCGGTAATCCGCCAGCACCTGCGGGTTAACGCCAGGGACTACCAGCGGCACATCCGGCTCCATGGCGAACAGACCGCTGGTGTCGATCACCAGGCAGCCCATGTTGCCGGCCTCTTCGGCATAGCGAGCGGAAGCGTCGCTGCCGGCGACGAAGAAGGCCAGTTGGGCCTGCGACCAGTCGAACTCTTCGGCGTTCTGCACCAGAAGAGACTTGCCGTTGAAGCGCACATTGGCGCCCGCGCTGCGTTCGCTTGCCAGAGGATAGAGCTCACCCACCGGGAACTGGCGTTCCTGCAACAATTCCAGCAACGCTTCACCTACCGCGCCAGTGGCGCCGAGCAGCGCGATATTCCAGCCGTCAGACATCGGGTTTTCTCCAGAGTATTTCATTCATAAAAGCAGACGGGCAGTGCAATCACCGCCCGATAATCTTTACCGCTCACTGTAGCGGCGTTGGCTTAAGACAACCTTACGCGCTACGCCAGGCTAAAGCCCAGCTTGCCGAGCAGCTCGGCGCTGGCGCTGTCATCGCATTGCACGGCCAGCGAAGACCACTCGCGGCGCTCCTGATAGTGCTTACGCAGGCGATCGAATTCGCCCGGTTGCCCAGCGACTTTGCGCAGCGGCGCATCATCGCGGCGCACATCATACACCAAGTGCATCAATCGTTTTAACCGCGCTTCATCCAGCGGCCCATTGAGGCGGATCTGGCTGAACTCCGGCACCGGCAACAGCGAGGCCAGCGCCACCTGTTGCGGCTGCCCCAGATGGCGGCTGAACGCCTCGAACACCTGGGTGGTGCCGCGCGCCTTGCCTTCCAGCGTATACCCAGCGATGTGCGCGGTGCCAATATCCACCCGCGCCAGCAGCGGTAAGGCGAGATCCGGCTCCGGTTCCCACACGTCCAGCACCGTGCTCAGCTTTTTGCCCTTTTCCAGCGCCTGCAGCAAGGCGGCGTTATCCACCACCGGCCCGCGGCAGGCGTTGATCAGAATGCGGTTGTCCGGCAGGGCCGCCAACAGCTCGGCGTCCGCCAGATGCAGCGAATGGTATGGGCCGGATTTATTCAACGGCGTATGGAAGGTCAGCACGTCGGCCTCGGCCACCAGCTTCTCCAACGGCCAGAATTCCCCGGCGTCGCCGCGATCGGCACGCGGCGGATCGCACAGCAGCGTGCGCACGCCCAGCGCTTTGAGGCGAGCGTCCAGACGGGAACCAACGTTGCCCACGCCGACGATGCCGACGGTTTTATCCCGCAGGTGGAAGCCGTCGCGTTCGGCCAGCAGCATCAAGGCAGAGAACACATACTCGACCACCGCGATAGCGTTGCAGCCCGGCGCGGCGGAAAAGCCGATGCCCTGACGTTGCAGCCAGGCTTCATCGACGTGATCGGTGCCGGCGGTGGCGGTGCCGACAAAGTCGATATGGCTGCCGGCCAACAAGGCTTCATTGACCTTGGTGACCGAACGCACCATCAGCGCATCGGCATCCGCCAGCGCCTCGAGCGGGATCGGGCGGCCCGGTACCGCCTGCACCTCGCCCAGGCGGCTGAACAGCTCGGCCGCGTACGGCATATTTTCATCAACCAGAATTTTCACTGCGTTCTCCGACGGTTTACGGCTATTTGTCTGCGAAATAGTGTGCCACTGAATCAGGCACGGCGAAAGCGCTCAGGGGTAGTGCCGGCGATCTGCTGGAACATGACGATAAAGGCCGACGCGGAGCTGTAGCCGACGTCTAACGCCACGTCCTGCACGGTCTTGCCCTGCTCGAGCAGGGAGACGGCATGCAGGAACCGCAGGCGCTGGCGCCATTCGCTGAACGACATGCCCAGATCCTGTTGGCAGCGTCGCGACAGCGTGCGCTCGGTGGTGTAGACCCGAGCCGCCCACGCCGCCAGCGAGGTGTTGTCCGCCGGACAATGCTCCAACGCTTCCAGCACCGGTGCCAAGAACTTGTCGTCCGACGACGGCAGATAGGTTTGCTGGCGCGGCGACAGGCGCAGCTGATCGATCAGCACCTGGCAGAGACGCAAATCCGCCTCCGCCTGCGGAATGTACTGCTTGCGCGCATAGAAATCCTCGGCGATGGCGCGGAATATCGGCGTTACGCTCACCAGACAGGGGTCGGCCGGCATGCCGGTGCACAGCGCCGGCGTGATGTCCACCATGCGGCACTGCGCCAGCCGCTGGTTATAGCAGGAGTGTTCGATGCCAGCCGGCGCCCACAGCACGAACTCCGGCGGCGCCAGAAAGCGCTGCCCGCCGATGCGCAGCACCATCACCCCGGCTTTAACCCACATCAACTGACCCCAGGTGTGGCTGTGCGGCTGGAATTCGGTGCGCGCGTTGAACTCCTCGCAGCGGAACTGCACCGGGTTGGGCGCCGGGATCAACGACTCGGGGAAATGGCGGATTTCTGGCATGGTTTCGTCCCGTGATTTGTCTTGTTTACGCCGATTTTTGTCTGGATATCGCTATATATGATAAACCGGACACGCGTAGACTAGCCAGCATGTTGGACGTTATTGAGAATAATTATCATGAATATGCTCTTCCCGCTGTTGGCCGTGCTGATTTGGTCGATTAATGCCGTCGTCAGCAAACTCTCCGCCACCGCCATCGATCCGGCGGCCATCTCGCTCTACCGCTGGCTGCTGGCGCTGATTGCCCTCACGCCGTTCGTGCTGCCGGGCGTGCTGCGCAACTGGGCGCAGGTGCGCGCCAACTGGTGGAAGCTGATGATCCTCGGCCTGCTGGGCATGGTGCTGTACCAAAGCCTGGCCTATTACGCCGCGCACAGCGTCAGCGCGCTGTTTATGGGCATCATCGTGTCGCTGATCCCGCTGCTGACCATCCTGATCAGCATCGTTCTACTGCGCATTGCGCCAACCGTCGGCGTGCTGCTCGGCAGCATACTCTCCTTCTGCGGCCTGATCTGGCTGGTCAGCGACGGTCAGCCCGGCGTGCTGTTGCAGCACGGTATCGGCAAAGGGGAATTGATGATGCTGCTCGCCACCGCCTCGTACGCGCTGTATGGCGTGTTGACCAAACGCTGGGCCATCGCGCTGCCGAACTGGCAATCGTTGTACGTGCAGATCCTGTTCGGCGTGCTGTTGTTACTGCCTAATTTCCTGATGGCGGAGGATGTCGGCTTGAACGGCCATAACCTGCCGCTGGTGCTGTTCGCCGGCATTCCGGCTTCGATCATCGCCCCGTTCCTGTGGATCCAGGGCGTGATGCGCCTGGGCGCCAACACCGCCTCGATCTTCATGAACCTGGCACCGGTGTTTACCGCCGCTATCGCCGTGCTGTTCCTGCATGAGCAGTTGCACGGTTACCACCTGATCGGCGGCGGCATTACCCTGCTGGGCGTTATCCTGTCGCAGCGGCTGCGCACGCCGCTGACGCGTAAAGCCAAAGCCCCGGCGGCCAACGCAGAGTCCTGCAAAGAACAGGCTTAAGGCAGCAGCCTGAAACGCACCCGCACCAACAGGCCGCCCAGCGCGGCAGAGCTCAACAGCTCCGGGCGGGTGCCGTGATACGCGGTGATGTCTTTCACCAACGCCAGTCCCAATCCGGCGCCCGGCTGATCGCCCACGTTGTCCAGCCGGTGAAACGGCTGCAGCGCCAGCGCCTTGTCCTGCAAGGCGATGCCGGGGCCGCTGTCTTCTATCTCCAGCACGCCTTCCCCTGCCGCCTTATCCTGCGTGAGGCGAGCGGTCACCATGCCCTGACGCGGTGTATATTTCAGCGCGTTGTCCAGCAGGTTGGCGCACAGCTCGGCCAACAGCAGCGGCTCCCCCGCCACTTGACACGCCGCCTCGCCTTCGAACCCGAGATCGATCTGTTTACTGCGCGCCTGCGGCAAGCGGGAAAAGCAGGCGTCGCGCAGCACCTGCGCCAGGTTGACCGGTTGCAACTTACGATCGGCCTGGTGCTCGCTGGCCTTCAGGCGTGAAAGATGCAGCAGGCGGTCGGTCAGCGACACGGTATTATCCAGCGTCGCGCTCATCGCCTGCAGGCTTTCGCGCCACTGCTGCGGCCGGTCACTGGCCAGCGCTACCCCTACCTGAGTCTTCAACACCGCCAGCGGCGTGCGCAGTTGGTGCGAAGCGTCGGCGCTGAAGCGCTCCTGACGTGCCACCATCAGCCGCAGCCGTTCGATGTAACGATTAAACGCCACCAGCAGCGGCTGCATCTCCGACCATGGCAATACCCGCGGCAAGGGCGTCAGCTCGCCCGGATCGCGCCGCAGCATGATACCGGAGAGCTTACGCATCGGCTTCAACACCCGCTTGAGCAATGCGAACGCCAGGATCAGGGTTAACGCCACCACCGTGCCCTGGCTCAGCAGCGCCGCGATCATCATCTGCCGCGCCAGGTAACGGCGCGACTCCGGGGTTTCCGCCACCAGAATGGTCGCCATGCCGCTCACGCCCGACTCGTTGACCGGTTGAAACAGCGCCGCCACGCGGATCGGCCTGCCGAGGTATTCCGCATCGTAAAAATGCACCAGCGCCGGGTAGAGCGTGGAACGCGGGATATGGGGCGGCAAAGGCGGCAAATCGTCATAGCCCGAGATGCTTTTCCCCTGCGGCGAGATCACCTCGTAATACAGCTGATCGTTCATGTTGCGCTCGAAGCTGTCGAGCACCACATAGGGCACATCAACCGCCAGCTTGCCTTCGCGCACCACCAGTCGCTCCGCTACGGTGCGCGCCGACGCCAGCAGCGTGCGATCGTAAGCCAGGGTGGCGGCGCTCATGGCGCTGAAATAGTGGGTGTAGATAGAGATGCCGCCCAACGCCAGCAGCGGCAGGCCAAAAAACAATAGCAGTTGATAGAACAGCGAACGCGGCGCGTTAAACCACCGCATCGCACAGCTCCAGGCTGTAACCCAGGCCACGCAGCGTGACGATCGCCACGTCGCTGCCCTGCAGCTTTTTCCGCAGGCGGTGTACGTAAAGCTCGATGCTCTCCGGATTGGCCTCGTCGGACAACGTAAATACCTGCTCGAACAGCTGTTGCTTGGCCACCGGGCGGCCGCGCCGGTGCATCAACGCGGTCAACACCGCCAGCTCACGCGGCGTCAGCGCCAGCGGTTTGCTCTCCAGCAGAAAATAGCCTTCGTCGTGATAGGTCAACGCGCCGTACTGCAACGCCGGCTGCGGGGCGCCGACGCTGCGGCGCAGCAGCGCCCGAATACGCGCTTCCAGCTCGTCCAGTTCGAACGGCTTGGTGAGGTAATCGTCCGCCCCCAGATTCAGGCCTTTTACCCGGTCGGCCACGTCGGTGCGCGCCGTCAGCAGCAGCACCGGCAGATCCTGCCCGCGCTTGCGCAGGCGCGCCAGCAAATCCAGACCGTTCATACGCGGCAGCGCCACATCCAGCACCGCGAGCGCATAGCGTTCGTTGAGCAGCAGGTGATCCGCTGCCACACCGTCCGGGGCGACGTCGACGGCAAAGCCGGCGCCGGTCAGCGCCTTTTGCAACCAGTGAGACAGCTCGGGGTGATCTTCAACCAATAACAGTCGCATGTTCCCATTCCATTGATTTATCTGATCAACCTGGCGCCAATATCGCGCTTGTTAACAGGTCGATAACAGAGAATGGCATGGAAAATAAGGGGATAAAAGAGCGCCGCGCCGCCAGTTTTGGGAGCTGGCACACAATTATGCGTATAGAGCGCGATCGCAGGACGATGTCAGATCAGCGGAATGGGGCTATCGGCCACGGCAATGTCCAGTACCGGGCGCAGCTTGTCGGCGGTAAACGGCGAAGAAACCAGCACGGAGCGGTTGTTGGCGGCAAATACCAGATCGATGCCGGTCACGCAGGCGGTCATCTGGCAGGCATACTTTTCACCGTCGGCGTTGACGAAATGCAGTTCAAACACGCCAACGTCGGTACGCAGTCGCTTCAAACGGCACTGCCCGGTTTCACCGACCATCTCCGCATAGACCTCAGGCAACCGTTTAATCGCGCATACTTTGGCGCTGTCCCTACCACCAAATAATTTCCCTAACGAAAACATATCACTGCGTCTCTATTCATTTCACTGATCATGATTTTATCGCGAAAGCAGAACGGCAAACCTGATATTACGCAGGATTTTGGCCGGTTTTGCGCCCTGTTCCTGCCCGCATTTCTATGGTAGCGCACCCGTGATTCACTGGCGACAAGAGACCCTAATCACAGACTGGAAACTTTTCCGGCCACTGAAAGGTAAATGAAAGGTTGTTGTTTTAACAATCCTGCAACCGCGCTCTGCGGGATTCACAACCAGAACAATACCGAGGGCAAGCCACAATGAAAAAAATAATGACCCGTACCTTTACCGCCGCCGCACTGTTGCTGGCAGCCTCTCAGGCCTTTGCCGTGGAAGCGCCCAAACGCACCGAATGTATTGCGCCGGCCAAGCCCGGCGGCGGTTTCGATCTGACCTGCAAGCTGATTCAGGTGTCGTTGCAGGACACCAAGGCGATCGATAAACCGATGCGCGTCACCTATATGCCCGGCGGCGTCGGCGCGGTGGCCTACAACGCCATCGTCGCGCAGCGACCGGCGGAGTTCGGCACCGTGGTGGCCTTCTCCGGCGGCTCGCTGCTCAATCTGGCCCAGGGCAAGTTCGGCCGCTACAACGTGGACGACGTGAAATGGCTGGCGGCGGTCGGAACCGACTACGGCATGATCGCGGTGCGCGCCGACTCGCCTTACAAGACCCTGAAAGACCTGATGGACGCCTTCCAAAAAGATCCCAACAGCGTGGTGTTCGGCGCCGGCGCCTCCATCGGCAGCCAGGACTGGATGAAAACTGCGCTGCTGGCGCGCGAAGTCGGCGTGGATCCGCGCAAGATGCGCTACGTGGCGTTCGAAGGCGGCGGCGAGCCGGTCACCGCGCTGTTGGGCAATCATATTCAGGCGGTTTCCGGTGATCTGAGCGAGATGGTGCCTTACCTGCAGGGCGACAAAATCCGCGTGCTGGCGGTGTATGCCGAGCAACGTTTGCCTGGCCAGTTGGCCGACATTCCAACTGCCAAAGAACAGGGGTACAGCCTGGTGTGGCCGATCATTCGCGGCTTCTACGTCGGGCCGAAAGTCAGCGATGAAGAGTATCAGTGGTGGATCGACACCTTCCAGAAAATGATGGCGACCGAGGAATTCAAGCAGCAACGCGATCTGCGCGGCCTGTTCGAATTCAACATGACCGGCAAAGAGCTGGACGCCTACGTGAAGAATCAGGTTGCCCAATACCGTGAGCAGGCGAAAGTGTTCGGCCTGGCCAAATAACCGCAGGGGAAAACCATGAGCGATCGTATTTTTGCCGGCTTTTGGCTGCTGCTGTGTATCGGCGGGCTGTTCATCGGCTGGGGCATTCAAAGCGAATACAGCTATGAACCGCTGGGGCCGCGCCCTTTCCCGCTGGCGATCCTCAGCCTGATGGCGCTGTGCGCGGCCCTGTTGCTGCTGCGCCGCCCACAGGCGGTGGACTGGCCGCACCACAAGGTGCTGCAGCGGCTGCTGGTGCTGGTGATCACCCTGGTGCTGTATGCCTGGGGCTTTGAATGGCTGGGCTTTCCGCTGGCGACCGCGCTGCTGACGTTCAGCATCGGCCTGTTGTTTCAGGCCAGCCTGCCGGCGGCGGCCCTCTCCGGCGTCGTCATGGGCGCAGCGCTGTACTACGCCTTTGACCAACTTCTCGATGTCACACTGCCGCTCGGCATCTGGCTGAGCTAACGGGAGCGATGATGGATACCTGGATGTATTTGACCCAAGGGTTCGAAGTGGCGCTGGTGCCGCAGAACCTGATTATCGCCCTGATCGGCTGCTTCGTCGGCACCATCGTCGGCCTGCTGCCGGGCCTCGGGCCGATCAACGGCGTGGCGATCCTGCTGCCGCTGGCATTTGCCCTCAAGCTGCCGGCCGAATCGGCGCTAATCCTGCTGGCGACGGTGTATATCGGCTGCGAGTATGGCGGGCGCATCTCATCGATTCTGCTCAACGTGCCGGGCGACGCGGCGGCGATCATGACCGCGCTGGACGGCTACCCGATGGCACAGCAGGGGCGCGCCGGCGTGGCACTGTCCATCTCGGCGGTCAGTTCGTTCGTCGGATCGATGATCGCCATCGGCGGCATCATCCTATTCGCGCCGCTGCTGGCCCGCTGGTCGCTGGCCTTCGGCCCGGCTGAGTATTTCGCCCTGATGGTGTTCGCCATCGCCTGCCTCGGCAGCATGATGAGCCAAAACCCGCTGAAATCCCTGCTGGCGGCGCTGATCGGCCTGGGGCTGGCGACGGTGGGCGTCGACGCCAACACCGGCGTTTACCGCTTTACCTTTGACAGCGTGCACCTCTCCGACGGCGTGCAGTTTATCGTGGTGGTGATCGGCCTGTTCTCGGTCAGCGAGATCCTGCTGATGCTGGAAAGCACCAGCACCGGGCAAAAGCTGGTGCGTAAAACCGGCCGGTTGCTGTTCAACCGCAAAGAGGCGGCGCAGTGCGCAGGCCCTACCCTGCGCTCGTCGGTGATCGGCTTCTTCGTCGGCATTCTGCCAGGCGCCGGCGCCACTATCGCCAGTGCGCTGACCTACATGACCGAGAAGAAAATCAGCGGCAACAGCGACACCTTCGGCAAGGGCGACATCCGCGGCGTAGCGGCGCCGGAAGCGGCCAACAATGCCTCGGCCTGCGGCTCGTTCATTCCGATGTTGACGCTGGGGGTGCCGGGTTCCGGCACCACGGCGGTGATGATGGGCGCGCTGACGCTGTACAACATCACCCCTGGCCCGGCGATGTTCACCGAACAGCCGGATATCGTCTGGGGGCTGATCGCCGCGCTGCTGATCGCCAACGTCATTTTGCTGATCATGAACCTGCCGCTGGTCGGCCTGTTCACCCGCATGCTGACCATCCCGCTGTGGTTCCTGGTGCCGGCGATCGCCGCGGTATCGGCGGTGGGGGTTTATGCGGTGCACAGCACCACCTTCGACCTGCTGCTGATGGTCGGGTTGGGCGTGTTCGGCTACATCCTGCGCAAAATGCACTTCCCGATGTCGCCGCTGATTCTGGGCTTTGTGCTGGGTGAGATGCTGGAGCAGAATCTGCGTCGTGCGCTGTCGATCAGCAACGGCGAATTCGGCATCCTGTGGAGCAGCAGCATCGCGCAAACGCTGCTGGTGCTGGCGGTCGCGGTACTGGCGCTGCCGCCGCTGCTGCGCCTGATGCGTAAACGCCGCCAACCGGCGGCCGAGGCCAAGGCCGAGTAATGCGAAACGGGCGGGGCTCCCCCGCCCGTTATGGTTAACGGCGCAAGGCCGCAATTCCCCTTTCCAACGCATCGATATCGTCATCGGCGAGCAGAGGTTGAATCACCGCAAAGTCCGCCTCGGACAAGTCATAGAGGCGCAACGCAAGCAACCGCGCGATGATTTCCGGCACGAATCGCCAACGGATAAACCTCGCCGGGTTACCGCCGACGATGGCATAAGGCTCAACATCGCCGGCCACCACGCTGCCAGCGGCGACGATCGCCCCTTCGCCTATCGATACCCCTGGCATCAACATCGCCCGCATGCCAATCCAGCAACCGTCCCCCAGCCGGGTGTCGCCTTTGGGGCGGTACGCCCGTTTGATGGTTTCCATAAAGGGGTACAGGCTCAACCAGTCGATACGGTGGGTGTGATTGCCCCCCATCAGGATCACCGCTTCGGCCGCGATGCACACATAATCGCCGATCAGCAAGCGATCTATGTCACCCAGCGGCTGCCATTGCCGGCTGACCGCGTCGCCGTGCAGATAGCGCACTACCGAGCGTTCGAAGCCGTTATCCCAACAGTCGCTGTAGTAGCTGTGGGTGCCTTTGACGATGATATTCGGGTTGGTCACCGTCTGATGCAGCAGCTCGGTTTTGGACCAATGTTTTTCGGACATGGCGTATTCTCTTGTTACGGGAATAAAAGCCACGGAACGGAATGTCTGTGGCCGTGTTGTCGTTCACTCAACACGGCCATTCAAGCGATAAGCGCTCGTTTCAATCTCGGGTTATTCATCATTACCGCCTCTCTTGCGAGGCGTAATGGTAGCCGATCACGCCTCGGCGGTCTTGCTTTTCAACAGCAGCACTCCGCCCATCACCAGCGCGCTGCCCAGCAGCTGCAGCTGATTCATGTTTTCCCCCAGCAGGAAATAGGCGATCGCCGCGGTGAAAACCAGCTCCAACGACAGGATCAGGTTGGCTACGGCCAGCGGCAGCGTTTTCAGGCTGATGTTATACAACCCGAAGCCCAACAGCGTCGGCCCGGCGGCCAGCGCCAGCAGCAACAGCCAGCCGCTCCACTGAATGCCCTGCGCGCCGTGCGACAGGAACCACAGAGAGCCGGCCATGCCGTGGAACGCCGCCAGCGGGAACGCCGTCAGCGCCGCGTTGAACACCAGCTGATACAGTGCCGAAAAACCGAAAACGTACAAAATGGTGTTCCACACCGGATAGCCCCGTTCGCTGGCCACCCGCCCGCCGAGGGTATACAGGGTATAACCGATACCCGACAGCATCCCGACCAGCAGCCCCAGCAGATCGAAGTGGCTGTTCCCCATGCTGTCGCCGTTGCTGACCAGGAAGCAACCGCCCAGGCTGATGGCGATCACCAGCAATTGGCGCAGCGTCAGGCGTTCGCTGTACATCACCCAGCCGAGGAACACGGTAAAGCCCACCGAGCAGTAGGTCAGAATGGTCGCCACCGACGCGCCGTTCAGCGCCACCGACAGCGTCCACAGGCTGTTGAACAGCGCCAGCAGCAGCCCGTAAAGCGCGTAGAACACCACCTGTTCACGGCGCAGGCGCGCCCACTGCGGTTTCACCAGCAACAGCAGCGGCAACAGCACCAGCGCCACCAGCGCCGCGCGCCAGAACGCCAGCACGAAGGTCGGCAGGTGATAGTACTCGGTCAGCGCGCGGATGATGATGGCGGTAAAGGCCAGCAGCATGGCGCTGATAATGGCGATGACGTAACCCTGGTGGCTGCCCTGAAAGAGGCGCGCGCCGGGCAGCGCCGGCCGGGCGGAAACGCCTGACGGTAATGACATGAGATCCTCGGAGAAATGGCCACGTAAATGCTCAGGCGGACAGTGTAACGCGGCCATTTTTTCTCACTATAGCCACTTTGCGGCGTTGTCATGCAGGCCACTTTTCTACGCTTGAAGCCCTGTTGACATGGGGTATAGTGAAAATCACTCTCCATAACCGGGCCAATTTCGCATGCATATCCCGTTAGATCGCGAGCAGGACGTTCCGCTCTATTTACAGATCGAAGAAGCGCTGCGGCGCGCCATCCTCACCGGCGTATTCGTGGATGGCGACAAACTGCCCTCGACGCGCACGCTGGCGGCCGAACTGGCGGTCAGCCGTTTAACCGTGGACAACGCCTACGCCGAACTGGCGGCCAAGGGCTTTTTGCACCAGCGGCGCGGCAGCGGCGCCTATGTTGCGCACCCGCAGGCGCAAACGCGCCCGGCCCGGCCGAGCAGCGATGCCCCATTCCCGCTGGAGAGCTTCACCACCCTCACCTCGCGGCTGGACGGCTACGCCGACGCCCCGCTGCCGGAGGGGCTGATCAACTTCGCCGCCGGCGTCGGCAGCCCTAAGGTGTTTCCGCTGGAGGCGTTTCGCAAAGTGCTGCTGTCGGTGCTCAGCCGACATGCGGAAGAGGCCTTCAGCTACGGGGAGTACTGCGGCTACTACCCGCTGCGCGATACGCTGAGCCGCATTCTCAGCGCGCAGGGCATCCCCACGCAGGCGGAACAGGTGCTGATCACCAACGGCTCGCAGCACGCCATCAGTCTGGTGGTGCAAAGCCTGCTGGCGCCGGGCGATACGGTGATCGTCGAAGAGCCGACCTACGCCGAAGCGCTGGGCCTGCTGCGCCAGCACCGCATCAATATCGTCACCGTACCGGGCGACCGCCACGGCATGCGGGTGGATTTGCTGCCGGAATTGTTAGAACGCCACCGCCCCAAACTGATCTACACCATCCCCAATTTCCACAACCCGACCGGCCGCTGCCTGAGCGAGGCGCGGCGGCGACGCCTGCTGGCGATCGCCCAACAGGCCGGCGTGGTGATCCTGGAAGATGACTTCGTCGGCGACCTGCGTTATCAGGGCAAACAGCTGCCGTCGCTGCGCGCGCTGGCGCAGCCGGGCGCGGTGATCTACGTCAGCACCTTCTCCAAGATGCTGCTGCCCAGCATGCGCATCGGCTATCTGGTGGCGGACAGCGAACACTATCAGCGTTTCGCCAGGCTGAAACACGTCGACAGCTTCACCAGTTCCAGCCTGATCCAGCGGGCGCTGGACGCGTTCGTCACCGTCGGCCGTTACGACAAGCAGCTGCGGCGCGCCGGGCGCGTCTACCGCCGCCATCTGGAGGTGATGATTGATGCCTTGCAACGGCGGCTGCCGCCGGGGTGCCGCTTCGAAACGCCGCAGGGAGGCTTATTTATCTGGCTGACGCTGCCGGCGACGGTGACCACCACCGAACTGATGCCGGTCGCCTGGCGGCACGGCGTGACCTTCGCACGCGGCGAATGCTTTTATGCGCAGGAACAGCTGGGCGCGCACGGCCTGCGGCTGAACTTCGCCGCCAACTCGCCGCCGCAGATTGAAGAAGGCATCGCCCGGCTGTGCCGGGCGATTGAGGAGGTGATAACGGAGAAAAGTGCCGGTTAGACGGCGGCCCACCACAGCCGCAGCTTTATCCCCCAGTAGCTGGTCCAGCCGGTGGTGCTCTGCACCACCTTGCCCTGCGAGACCACCACGAAGGTCGGCGTCACGCCAATCTGCCACTGCGCCGAGAGCGTACCAGCCGGATCGTTGACCACCGGCAGCGCCAGCCGTTTGCGCGCCAGCCAGTGTTTCACCTGGGTATCGTCGCCCGAGCGCAGCGCGACGGTCAGCACGTTGCCGCCCGCCGCCTGCAAACGGGCGACGTCCGGCGTGGTGAAGCGGCAGACGCCGCACCAGCTGGCCCAAAAATAAACCAGCAGCGGCCGCTCATGGCTGAGCTGCGCCAACGACACCTGCTCGCCGTCCAGCGTGGTCAGGGTCTGAGCATCGAAGGCCGGCGGCACCTGCGGCGCGTTCAGCCAATCCATCACCGTCACCACCGCCAGCGCGATCAGCGCCAGCAACAACAACTCGCGCCCCCAGCGCTTGAGCTTAGCCATGGTTGGCCTTCGCCAGCTGCTGTTTCACCATCGCTTCCAGCTCTTCATACGACACCGCCCCCGGCAGCATCCGATCGCCGATCAGCGTCGCCGGCGTCCCTTGTACGCCCAATTGTTCCGCCAATTCCATATTGGTGCGCAGCGTGGTCATGCTTTGTTCGCTCGGAGCCACCGCCTTGACGCCGGTTTTCTCCTGCGCGGCGGCGATGCTGGCCTTGTCGTGGAAGCCCTTTTTCGCCATCAGCCGCTGGTGCAAAGCCCAGAATTGATCCGGATGCTGCTGCCAGGTGGTGAGCGCCACGCGCGCCGAGCTGACCGAGCTTTCGCCCTTGAACGGCAATAGCTTCACCACCAGCGCCACATCCGGGTATTGCTTGACGATTTTCTCCAGCATCGGATCAAACCGCTTGCAGTACGGGCAGTTATAGTCGGTAAAGGTCACCAGCGTCAGTTTGGCGTTGGCGGCGCCCAGGCGCGGGCTGGCCGGATCCTGATACAGCGTTTTGGCATTCTGCTTGATAGCCTGGCTGATTTGCTGGCCTGCGGTCTGCTGCTGCCAGGCGTCCACCGCCTGCGCCAGAATGTCCGGGTTGGACACCAGCGTTTCGCGGATCATCTCTTTAATGCGCGCCTCTTGCGCCGGGGTGAAAGGCTCGGCGGCCCACGCCGGGGCGGCGATGATCATCAGTAAAATCAGTAGCTTTTTCATTGTTCAGTTCCTTTGGCATGGGAGAGCGTTTGCAGCACGGCGTCACGGGTCAACAGCGGGGATAACACCTCGCCGTCCGGGCTGCCGGGGCCATAGATTTGGTTGAAAGGCACGGCGACGCTGCCGCGCTTTTGCAGGAAGGCGCTGATGTCGGCCGACGGGCGGCTCCAGTCGCCGCGCAGCGCGACCACATCGTCGGCGCTCAGCGCGCGCTGTACGTCATCGCGCAGCAGCACATTGAATTTGTTGGCTTTACAGGTCACGCACCAGTCGGCGGTCACGTCGACGAACACCCGCTTATGCTGGGCCAGCGCCTCGGCAATCGCCTGTTCGCTCAGCGGTTGCCACTGCACCCGATCCTGCAACGGTTGGCGCCACAGGCCGGCGGTCAGCGAGCCGGCCAACAAGGCCACGCCTGCCAGCACCAACGTGCCCGCCGCCAGCTTGGCCGCTAACCGTGCTCCCTGCTGACGCCATACTGCCAGCAGCAACGCCAGCAGCGCCAGCGCCCCCAGCCACAGCGTGGCCTGCACGCCGATATGATTGCTCAGCAGGCTCAGCAGCCACAGCGACGACGCCAGCATCAACAACCCCATCGCCAGCTTGACGGTATTCATCCAGCGGCCGGGGCGCGGCAAGCGCAGCGCCAGCGAAGGCCAGGCGGCGATCAGCAGCCACGGCAGGCTCATGCCGATGCCGAGTGCGATGAACATGCCCCACAGCACCGGCAGCGACGCCGCCAGCGCGAAGGCCACCGCCGTGCCGAGAAACGGCGCCGAGCACGGCGTCGCCAGTAGCGTAGCGAACGCGCCCTGCCAGAAATGGCCGCTCAGACCGTGCCCGTTATGGGTGGCCAGTGAGGTATTCAGATCGGATGAGAGGCGCAGATGGAACAGGCCAAACAGGTTGGCGCTGAACAGCAGCGTCACCAGCACCATAAAGCCGATAAACCACGGATTCTGGAACTGAATGCCCCAGCCAAGCGCGTGGTTGCCGAGTCTCAGCAGCGTCATCAGCAAGGCCAACGCCATAAACGAGGCGACGATACCCAGCGACGACGCCAGGAACTGCAAACGAACGCTGCGCCGATCGCGATGCTCCACCTGCAGGATAGAACCGAGCTTGATGCCCAGCACTGGCAGCACGCACGGCATCAGGTTGAGGATTAACCCACCCGCCAGCGCCATCAATACCGCTTGCCATAACGGGAACGCCGCACCGGCAGGCGCGGCCAGCGGATCGCCAATCGGCAGCGTAATCTGCTGCGCCATGCCGCCGTCGTCAATCACCAACGTCAGCGTTTTGCCGCGCAGATCCGGCGCCGCATCGCCCCAACCGTCGCTGACCGGCACTCGCGCCAACAGCTGAGCACCGTCGGTCTCGACCTGCGGCTTGCCGAGATCGGCATCCGCTAGCGTATCGAAGAACAGCGCGGGTTGCTGCCAACCGGCGGCACGTTCGGCGGAAATCTGCAGCTCGCCGCTGCGGTAACCGGCCTTGACGCTTTCCGCCAACCCAGCGGCGATCGGCACCTGCCCCATCGCCTGCGCGAAATCGTGGTTAAACAGCGGATCGTTCGGCGTAGTCAGATCCAGGCTGAACGGGTAGTCGGTCAGAATGCAGACATTGCTGCAAGTGGACAGCGTCAGGGTGCCCGCCAGCGGGCCGGACACCTGGCCTGGCATCACGATCGGCAGCGTGACCCGATCGTGATAGCCCTGGGTGGAAATGCCGGCCACCTCGAAACGCTGCGGCGTCGGCCAGTGCCAGGTTGCGGGCGGCGGGTTGCCCTGCCAGACGATAGCCGGCGCGATGCCGCCTTCGCCTGGAGAGCGCCAGTAGGTTTTCCAGCCTTTTTGCAGCTCGACCGACAGCAGCAGACGGGTCTCTCCCGGCTGTGACGTGTCGGCGCGCAGCCGCACCTTGGCATGATCGTTGGCCGGATTTTGCAGCCAGCCGCTGTCCGCCGCCTGCAAGGCGGGCAGCCACAGCATAAACAGGCAAGCGCAGGCCAGCCTGATAATTTTCAACATGTTAATTCTCCATAAATGATTAATTCACCGCGAAAAACGGGCGATTAACTCATTCACGGAAGACGCATAATCGAAGGTGCACCCTGAGGGTGGGCGGAGAAATGGCGCGGGGAGGAGGAATGCGCAGACGCGCGGCAATGGTCGGCGCCAACAGAGCCAGCAGCAGACCCAGCCCGAACAGCACGGTTTCGAACATTACCGGCGGCGCGGCCAGCAATGATTTGGCGCTCAGTTCACAGGGCGTCGGCTGCGCTTCGGCGGCGGCATCACTGGACTGAACGGCGGTAGCGGCCGGGATCCCCAGCGTTTGCTGCAGCGCATGCAGGCCCGCCATGCGCTGGGTCATGCACGTCAGCACCACCAGGCAAGCCAGGCATAAAAACCATTTTGCAATCCGCTGCCGTTTAACCATGCCATCCTCATGTTCAGATCTGGGGTTATCTTAGCGGCGCAGACGCGATTAGCAACGTTTTGTCGGTAAAGAAATGTCTGAGCGGCGGTATTGATGGCGGCGAATTACAGGTATCATAGAGGGTAAGCCTGCGCTTTTCGCCGGGTACGATGACGATTCTCTCCTCCAGGCACACTGCGGGGATACACAGCGAAGGACTGGTGATATGCAACCTTTGAGTGGGCCGGGCACCCCAATCGCCGGCGAGCGCCCCCCTTCCCCGGGCAAAACGGCGGCCACTGACGATCAACCCCTCTCTCCGGCGCAGCGCACAACGCTGGAAAAACTGATCGTGAAAATCATGACGCTCAGCCCGGTAAAATCGGCAGAGATCTGGGCGTCTCTGCGTCACGATCTCGGCGCCGACAAAGGCGGCGAACTGCTGGCGCGCCATTTTCAACCGGCGGAACAGCTGCTGCAAACGCGCCTGACGCAGGCGCAGCAAAACCATGCCGGGCGCCAGCTGTTGCAACAGCTGGCCGAGTTGCTGCCGCAGGGCAATAATCGCCAGGCGGTCAGTGACTTTATTCGTCAACGGTTCGGCCATACGGTGTTGAGCCAGTTAAGCCCACCACAGCTGCAGCAGGTGCTGAATCTGTTGCAGACCGGCGGCCTGACCATTCCCCAACCGCAGCAAACCGCCACCAGCGATCGCCCGCTGCTGCCCGCAGAGCATCAAAGCCTGCAGCAGCAGGTCACCAAACTCAGCGCCGCGACCGGTGAAGCGCCGGCTAAAATTTGGCAAACGCTGTTCGATCTGGCGGGCGTGAAAACCAACGATCCGCTGCCGGCGCGCCACTTCCAGCTGCTGAACCAGTTTTTACAGGTGAAGGTGGCGCTCAGCCCGCAGAACGCGCCAACGCTGAACAACCTGCTGGCGGCGCTCAAACAGCCGGCGGATGAGCAAGAACTGCAGCAGATGAACGACTATTGCCAGACGCGCTTCAACTGCGGCGCCAACGCGCCGCTGACGCATCCGCAAATGAGCGACGCCATTCATCAGCTGTTTGCCCGCCGTCTGGAGAAAGCCGGCCAGGCACAGCCGATCGCCAGCCCCCCTATCGAACCGCAGCCGCTGCTCAACCCGCTGATCGCCGCCCTGCCTCTGCCGCTGCAAAAAGCGCTGAGTAAGCCCGCCGTGGCGCTGATCCTGCTGCTGTTGGCGTTGGCCGTCGTGCTGGCGCTGGTGTTTTAACGCCTTAGGCGCAGCCGCAGTCCGCTGCGGCCGCCCGATCGCGCAGTGACCCCGGCAGTTCGCCGATGGCCAACGGATGGCCGTCGCGCAGCCAGAAATCCAGCCCGCCAATCAACTCCTTCACCCTAAATCCCAACTTCGCCAGCTTGTAGGCGCCTTTGGTGGAACCGTTGCAGCCGATGCCGTCGCAGTAGGTCACATACACCTTTTGGCGATCCAGGTGCGCCGTGCCGGCTTCATCCATCAGGCGATGCGGCAAGCTGAATGCGCCGGGGATATGCCCGGCGGCGTACAGCGCCTCCGCACGGGTGTCGATCACCACCATCCCGTCCACGCCATTGCGCAAATCTTCCGCCACGTCCCAGGCATCCGCATAGCGGCTCAGTTTAGCCGCCAGATAGGCCAGGCTCTCTTCCGGCGCTGCCGGCGGAAAGGCCAGCACCAAGGATTCTTTCGACATATCACTCACTCCCGTTGATCAAGACAGATGACAATAGTGCCCGATTTTGGTCTTATGATTGATACCCATTATCCACAGATGATAAGACCCATTATGCGGCACACGCTGATCACGCTGTTTCAGCAATCGCCCCAGGCCGTCGGCACACTGCGCGATCGTTTGTGCGCGGCATTGCGGCAGGCCATCCACCACGGCGCATTGAGCGTTGGGCAACGGCTGCCCTCCAGCCGAGTGCTGGCTGGGGATCTGAACCTCTCAAGGGTGACCGTCGAAGCAGCCTACGGCCAGTTGGAGGCGGAGGGGTATTTGCAGCGCCGCGTCGGCCAGGGCACATTTGTGGCTATCCGCATCGCCAAATCGCCGCCGCCGGCGACCCGCACCGCCATGCCGCGCCTTTCGCTGCGCGGCCAACAGATCGTGCACACCGGCGGCTGCCGCGATCCGCAGCATCCTCAGGCCTTCGCAGCCGGCTCGCCGGACCTGCGCGCGTTTCCGCTGGCCCTGTGGAAGCAGTTGACCGCTCAACGCCTGCGCCTGCAGGGGGAAAGCCTGCTGCGCTACGGCGATCCGCAAGGCTATCTGCCGCTGCGCGAAGCCATTGCCGCCCACGTCAACCAAACGCGCGGCGTAGTCTGCGATGCGAGCCAGGTTATCGTGCTGACCAGTTCGCAGCAGGCGCTGCAAATGATCGCCACCTTACTGTTGGACAGCGGCGACAGCGTCTGGATGGAAGAGCCGGGTTACGCCGGGGCGAGAAACGCCTTTATCAGCGCCGGCGCCGCGCTGACGCCGGTGGCCGTAGACGGCGACGGCCTGCAAGCAGAACCTTCCTTGCCCGATCCACGTTTGATTTATCTGACGCCCTCGCACCAATACCCGACCGGCGCGGCGCTCAGCCTGGCACGCCGCTTAGCGTTGCTGGCGCAGGCGGAGCGGCAACAGGCCTGGATCATTGAGGACGATTACGACAGCGAATTTCACTACGACGGGCTGCCGATTCCGGCGATGCAAGGCTTGGATCGCCATGGCCGGGTGCTCTATCTCGGCACCTTCTCCAAATCGTTGTTCCCTTCGCTGCGGCTGGCGTACCTGATCGTGCCACCCGCGCTGGTCGCTCCCTTCGTCACCGCGCGCACGGTCTATGACGGCCACAGCGCGCAATTGATGCAGGCGGTGACCGCCGAGTTCATCCGCCAGGGGCACTTCGCCGCGCATATTCGCTACATGCGCCAGCTCTACCACAGCCGGCGCGATGTGCTGCTGACGGAAGTGCGCGAAAAGCTGAGCCACTTCGCCACGGCCGTTCCCGCCGCCGGCGGCCTGCAGCTCAGCGTTTGGCTGCCGCCCGGCCGAGAGGCGGCGCTCAGCCGGCAGGCGTGGCGGCTCGGCGTCCTTACGCCCGGGTTAACGGCGCAATACCAAACGGTTCAGGCCCAGCGCGATGGCTGGCTGCTGGGTTTTTCGGCCCTGACGCCGGGCGAGATCCGCAGCGCCGTCGAGCGGCTGGCGCGGATCGCCGCGGCTTAGCCCTGCCCCGGAGAGACGCCGGCCGGCTTATTGCTCGGTCAGGCGCATCTCCGCCACCAGCGGCAGGTGGTCGCTCACCGCCGGCCAGTGCACGCCGTTCCAATCACCGCTGGCGTTCGGCACCGTCAGGCTGTCCAGATGCCAACGCTGCGCATTGCCGCTAAAGATGTAATCCACCTTGATCTCGGCGTTTTCCGCCGGCCAGCTGCGGCCGTCCTGCCCGTTAGGCATGATGTCGTTCCAATAGCGGCTCAGCTCCAGCCAGGTGACGCTGCCCGGCACATCGTTCATGTCGCCGAACAGCAGCTTGATGCCGCGCACTTCGATGGCGCGATCGTTCAGCTCCCGCACCTGATCCAGACGCATCGTCGGATCTTCCTTGGTATCGAGATGTGCGTTGAACAGGGTGATCGGCGCCGGGAACTCCGGCACGTCAACTTTGGCACTGAAGGCGATGCGCTGTTCGCGCTGGCCGGACGGCAACGGATAGATCACGGCGTCGTGCAGCGGATACTTCGAGAGAAACGCCAGGCCATATTCACCGCCGTCGAAATCGATCGCCCGGCCAAACACCGCCTGCATGCCGGTCAGCTTCGCCAGTTCCGCCGCCTGATCGACGCGCCCGCTGCGGGCGGTGAGTTTATCCACCTCCTGCAGCGCCACCACGTCGACGTTCATCGCGCGAATCGCCTTGGCAATGGAGGTCATGTCGCTGACCTTGCCGGCGGCGATATTGAAGCTGGCGACGCGGATCTTCGGCGCCTGCTCCAGCTCGTAGGTTTTGTTCTTCAGGCCGCCCAACGCGCTGGCCACTTCGCGGCTGTTGGCGTTGCTGTTGGCATGCCCGGTATCGGCGGACGCCCAGGCGCTGTGAGAGATGCCCAGGGACAGTAAAGTGATAAGCAGAGCGTGACCGGTGTGCATGAATTCTCCTTGAGGGACAGATAAGTGTTATGTAGGCGCTTCCCGGCCCACAGCTAACACCGATTTTGCCGCAGAAACCTGCGACTATTTCCTAGTTGCACCGCTATTTTTCGTTTCTGCGCGATGCTTCGCATTCTGGCGGTTTACGCATTGCGCCGTTGGACAATCGGCTGATTTCGTTTTAAAACCGGTAGATTGCCAACCGCGAGGAGTTCCGATGACCAGCCCTATTGCCGAACAGCTTACCGAACGTTTCTTCCGCTATCTGGCGGTGACCAGCCAGAGCGACGCCGCCGCAACCGCCCTGCCCAGCACGCCGGGGCAGCATGAGATGGCGCAACTGTTGGCGGACGAGCTGCGCCGGCTCGGCCTGGCCGAGGTGCAGATCGACGAGCACGCCACCGTGACCGCCCGCAAGCCCGGCACCCAACCCGGCGCGCCGCGCATCGGCTTCATCACGCATATCGACACCGTGGACGTCGGCCTGTCGCCCGAGATTCATCCGCAGCGCCTGCGCTTCACCGGCGAGGATTTATGCCTGAACGCCGAGCAGGACATCTGGCTGCGTACCGCCGAGCATCCGGAGATCCTGCCCTACCGGAACGAAGAGATCCTGTTCAGCGACGGCACCAGCGTGCTGGGCGCCGACAATAAGGCGGCGGTCACCGTGGTGATGACGCTGCTGGCCAACCTGACCGCGGCCGATCGCCACGGCGATATCGTGGTGGCGTTCGTACCGGACGAAGAAATCGGCCTGCGCGGCGCCAAGGCGCTGGATCTGCAGCGTTTCCCCGTCGATTTCGCCTACACCATCGACTGCTGCGAACTGGGTGAGGTGGTGTACGAGAATTTCAACGCGGCAGCGGCGGAGATCCGCATCGAGGGAGTGACCGCCCACCCGATGTCGGCGAAAAACGTATTAATCAACCCGATACGCATCGCCAACGACATCATTAACCGATTCGATGTACTGGATACCCCGGAGCACACCGAAGGGCGCGAGGGCTATTTCTGGTTCACCGATCTGGCCGCCAACGCCAATCAGGCGACGCTGAAGGTGTCGATTCGCGACTTCGATCGCGCGGCGTTCGAGGCGCGCAAGGCCCGCCTTGAGGAGACGGTGCGCCAGGTGGCGGCCAACTATCCGCGCGCCAACGTTAGCTGCAACGTCAGCGACATCTACAGCAACATCAGCAATGCCATCGGCGAAGATCGACGCGCTATCGATCTGATCTTCGGCGCCCTTGCCGCCCACGGCATCCCGCCGAAGGTGATCCCAATGCGCGGCGGCACCGACGGTGCGGCGCTCTCCAGCCGCGGTATCCTGACGCCCAATTACTTCACCGGCGCGCATAACTTCCACTCGCGCTTCGAGTTTTTACCCGTCAGCGCCTTCGTGAAATCCTACCAGGTGACCCGCAGCATTTGCCTGTTGGCCGCCCGGCAGAGCGGTAATCAGAGTTAACTCAACAGCCAGCCGACCAGCGCGGCCCACGCCAGCAGCGGCAGCGAGTAATAGTGGAAGCGCAACCAGATCTTGCGCTCCCCCGCCATGCGCAGCGCAATCAGGTTGGCGAGCGATCCGATGGCCAACCCGAAGCCACCGGCGTTAACCGCATAGGCCAGCTGTGCGCTGGAGGGCACATAGTTGAGCAGCAAAATGGTGGCCGGCACATTGCTGACGACCTGCGACAGCCCGACGCCCAGCGCGTACACCCCGCCGTCGCTCAGCCCGGCGATGGCGGCAAACGCCGGCTGAAGCGGCGGCAGGCGGGTAAACAGGCCAACATCGATAAACATGGCGGCGAACACGAAAATCAGGCTCCAGTCGATCTGCAGCAGTACCCGGCGCGCCAGCAACAAAAAGCCGGCGAACACCACCAGCAGCCCATACAGCGGCAGACCGATATCCAGGCACAGCAGGAAAATCGTATACAGCCCTACACAGCTCAGCAACAGCGGCCGCTGATAGGGGTAGCCCTCGGTATTCGGCGTTTTCACGATGTCGCGCGCCGGGAAGCTGAACCAGGTCAGCGCCAGCAGGCTCAACATCATTGCGGCGCCAAACGGCGCCATCTGGCCGATGAAACCGAGGAAAGAGAGGCCGGAGCGGCTCCACAGCAGGATATTTTGCGGGTTGCCGATCGGCGTCAGCAACGAACCGGCGTTCACCGCCAGCGCCTGGAAGATGATCAAGCGGCCAACCGGCAGCGCCGACAGCTTTTTCAGCGTGATGGTGAGCGGAATGACGATAAACAGCGCCACGTCGTTGGTCAGAAACGACGACAGCAGCGCGGCGGAAAACACCAGAAACAGCGCCAGCCGTCGTTCGCTGTGCAACCGGTTGATAATCTTGCGGCCAACGAAGTCGAAGTAGCCGCTGACCTCAACGCCTTTGGTCAGCAGCATCAGCCCCAGCAAGGTAATGAGAGTGCGGCCGTCGATAAAGCCGCCCAACATCGCCAATGGCTGCGGATGAAAGACGAACATCGCCACGCCGGCCAGCAGCAATACATGCAGGAAACGGTCTTTGACAAAGGGATGGATAAGCCGGGAAATGGCGGTTGCACTCATGGTGGCAGCTTGAAACCTCAGCGAAAAGCATGAGCGAGACGTTAGCTCAGGCACAGCCGCAACGCCAGCAAAATGCTATTTTACCTTTATCCGCTTTCCATTTGCCGCGCTTTACTTTATTTGTAGCGGCTTTCTCGTTTTCAAAGGACATGTTATGGCTTCCCTGTTCGCCAAAGGGGCGTTGCTCAGCGCCTTATGCGCCCTGCTCGCCGCCTGCGACGATGCGTCCTCCCGCCCGCAAATCGATATCGACGGCAAGACCATGGGCACCTTCTACAGCGTTAAAGTCAGCGGTAACGTCGCGATCGGCAAGCAAGAACTGCAGCGGCAGATCGACGCGGTGCTCGAACGGGCCAACGACGATATCTCCACCTACCGCGCCGATTCGGTACTGTCGCGGTTTAACCACAGCGCCAGCCTCGAACCGCAGCCTATCCCGCGCGGCATGGCGGACATCGTGTTGATGGCCCAGCGCATCGGCCGTGATACCGGCGGCGCCATGGACATCACCGTCGGCCCGCTGGTAAACCTGTGGGGATTCGGCCCAGACAAGCATCCGGTCAAGGTGCCGGAACAGGCGCAGATCGACGCGGAGAAGCAGCGCACCGGCCTGCAGCACCTGAAGCTGATCAGCGACAGTCGCGGGGAGTGGCTGCAAAAAGATCTGCCGGGCATGTATGTCGATCTCTCGACGCTGGGCGAAGGCTATGGCGCGGATGAGTTGGTGCGCCTGATGAACCGTCACGGCATTACCAACTACCTGGTATCGGTCGGTGGCGCGGTCTCTTCACGCGGCGTCAACGGCCAGGGCAAACCCTGGCGGGTAGCGATCCAAAAGCCGACCGATCGTGAAAATGCGGTGCAGGCGCTGGTGGATCTGCACGGTTACGGCATCAGCACCGCCGGCAGCTACCGCAACTACTTTGAACAAAACGGCCAGCGCTACTCCCATGTCATCGATCCGACCACCGGCAGGCCGATCAACCACCGGCTGGTTTCCGCCACGGTGATCGCCCCCACTGCGCTCGAGGCCGACGGCTGGGATACCGGCTTGATGGTGCTGGGCCCGGAGAAAGCGTTGCAGCTCGCAGAAGAGAAAGGGCTGGCGGTCTACCTGATCAGCAAAACCGACGACGGTTTCAGCGCCGTGATGACGCCGCAATTCAAAGCGTTTTTGGTGCAGTGAGATAAAAAAGCCCGGCGCGCAATGGCCGGGCTTATTCCTGTTCCGCGCCGATCACTTGGTCAGCGCGATGATACCGAGGGTCAGACCGGCAACCGCCGCCGCGCCGCCGGCGATCGCGCCCGCGGTTTCCCAGTTATCCTGAGTGGTGCCCTTCATACAGGTGTTGGTGTGCACCAGACGCCCCTGGTCATCGTAGACCGGCACGCAGGGAGAATCGGTGGCGCATCCGGCCAACACGGCCGACAGTAACCCAACCGCAATTAACTTTTTCATACTTCTTGCCTCAATGTTCGATCACTTTAGAAAGCTACGCCGAGCGATAATCACGCTACCTGGCTATTGTATGCCCAACGCGTGTAATGGCGAGGTAATGATGTGTCAGGGGATGTGATTTGGGAAAACTCCGAGCGCTCGCCCGGCGGGCTTTGGGCAGTAAAAAGCCCGCGAAAACGCGGGCTTGATAGCGAAGTGACGCGCCGGCGGAATTATTTCGCCAGTTTGCGCATCACCAGGGTGGCGTTGGTGCCGCCGAAACCGAAGCTGTTGGACATCACGGTGGTCAGCTCGCGCTGAGTCGGCTGGGTCACGATGTTCATGCCGGCCGCCTGCTCATCCAGGGTTTCGATGTTAATGCTCGGCGCGATAAAGCCGTGCTCCAGCATCAGCAGGCTGTAAATCGCTTCCTGCACGCCCGCGGCGCCCAGCGAGTGACCGGTCATCGCCTTGGTGGAGGAGATGGCCGGGGTATTGTCACCGAACACTTCACGAATAGCGCCCAGCTCTTTCACGTCGCCTACCGGCGTAGAGGTGCCGTGCACGTTGATGTAGTCGATCGGCGCATCCAGATCCTGCATCGCCATCTTCATGCAGCGCACTGCGCCTTCGCCCGAAGGGGCAACCATGTCGGCACCGTCGGAAGTCGCGCCGTAGCCAACGATTTCTGCGTAGATGTGCGCACCGCGCGCCAGCGCGTGCTCCAGTTCTTCAACCACCACCATGCCGCCGCCGCCGGCGATGACGAAACCGTCACGATCGGCGTCGTAGGTGCGGGAGGCTTTTTCCGGCGTGTCGTTGTACTTAGTGGACAGCGCGCCCATCGCGTCGAACTCGCAGGCCATTTCCCAGCACAGCTCTTCACCGCCGCCGGCGAACACGATGTCCTGTTTGCCCAACTGAATTTGCTCAACCGCGTTGCCGATGCAGTGCGCGGATGTCGCGCAAGCGGAGCTGATGGAGTAGTTCACGCCGTGGATTTTGAACGGCGTTGCCAGGCAGGCGGAAACGCCGGAAGCCATGGCTTTGGTCACCACGTACGGGCCAACCGCTTTCAGGCCGCGCGGGCTGCGCATCGCATCGGCGCCGAACACCTGGAAGCGCGGAGAACCGCCGCCGGAACCGGCAATCAGGCCTACGCGCGGGTTGTTTTGATACTCTTCTTCCTTCAGGCCGGAAGACGCGATCGCTTCTTGCATCGCCAGGAAGGCATAAATGGAAGCATCGCTCATGAAACGCACTGCCTTGCGGTCGATCAGGCCGGTCGTGTCGAGCTTAACTTGCCCCCATACGTGACTACGCATGCCGGAATCTTTCAGCTCCTGGGAGAAAGTGATCCCAGAACGTCCTTCCTGCAGGCTTGCCAGGACCTCCTGCTGGTTATTACCAATGCTGGAGACAACTCCCAGGCCAGTAATCACTGCACGTTTCATTCAATACCTCTTCCACTATTTACCTACGGGATTTTGCATCGCACTTTAGCGTACAGATGTAAGCCGAACAAGTCCGATCAGCGTTTTTCAGCTTTATTGTTGTCCAGTTTGCGCCGGGGCGCCAGCGCCGTTAGAATTCGCGGCATCCCTTGAATTTCGAGCCATTGACCGTGAACCACGCCCCCATCCAAACCGCAACGCTAACCTGGAACGAACAGGGTACACCTGTTTCGAAACAGTTTGATGACGTCTATTTTTCCAATCAGGATGGGCTGGAAGAAACCCGCTACGTCTTCCTGCACGGCAATCGGATGCCGCAACGTTTCGCCACCCACCCGCGTCCGTTGTTGGTGGTGGCGGAAACCGGGTTCGGCACCGGGCTCAATTTCCTCACGCTGTGGCAGGCCTTCGCCGGCTTCCGCCAGGCCGAGCCGGACGCCGCGCTGCAACGCCTGCACTTTATCAGCTTCGAAAAATTCCCCCTGCAGCAGGCTGACCTGGCGGCGGCGCATGCGCGCTGGCCGGAGCTGGCGCCTTATGCCGACGAGCTGCGCGCCCAATGGCCTCTGCCGCTACCGGGCTGCCATCGTCTGTTGCTGGCCGAAGGCCGCATTACGCTCGATCTGTGGTTCGGCGACGTCAACGACCTGCTGCCGCAGTTTGACGCCAGCATGAATAACCAGGTGGATGCCTGGTTCCTCGACGGTTTCGCGCCGGCAAAAAATCCCGACATGTGGACCGAGCAACTGTTCGCCGCCATGGCGCGTTTCGCCCGGCCGGGAGGCAGCTTCGCCACCTTTACCGCCGCCGGCTTTGTGCGCCGTGGCTTGCAACAGGCCGGTTTTCAGGTCAACCGCTGCAAAGGCTTCGGCCAAAAGCGTGAGATGCTCGCCGGCGAGCTCCCGGCCGATGCGCAGCCCGCCGCACATCCGGCGCCCTGGTATCGGCGCCCGGCGGCGGACAACACCGCCGACATCGCCCTGATCGGCGGCGGCGTCGCCAGCGCGCTCACCGCGCTGGCCTTGCTGCGGCGCGGTGCCACCGTCACGCTGTACTGCGCCGATGAGCAGGCGGCGGAGGGGGCATCCGGCAATCGCCAGGGGGCGATTTATCCGTTGCTGAACGGCAGCGGCGACGCGCTGGAGAGCTTCTTCAGCGCCGCGTTTCCCTTCGCCCGCCGCCAGTACGACGCGCTGTTGCAACAAGGCGTCGCCTTTGATCATCAGTGGTGCGGCGTCAGCCAGTTGGCCTATGACGACAAGAGCGGCGCTAAGATCGCCAATATGCTGAAAACCGACTGGCCGCAGGCCTTGGCGATGGCGGCCGACCGCGAGACGCTCAGCGGACTGTGCGGCGTCGATACCGGCTTCGGCGGCATCACCTACCCCCAAGGCGGTTGGCTCTGTCCGGCCGAGCTGACGCGCGGCGCTCTCGCGCTGGCGCAGCGCCAGGGCTTGGTCTGCCACTACCGGCACGATGCACAGAGGCTGACGCAGGAAGAAAACGGCTGGCGCATCGACTTCGCCCACGGCGAAAGCCGCAGCCATGCGACGGTGATCCTGGCCAATGGCCATCGGCTGGCCGAACTGGCGCCGACGGAAGCCCTGCCGCTGTATTCGGTACGCGGACAGGTGTCGCATATCCCAAGCTCGCCGGCCCTCGGTCAATTGAAACAGGTCTTGTGTTACGACGGCTACCTGACGCCGGTTAATGCCAACAACGGCCACCACTGCATTGGCGCCAGCTACCAGCGCGGCGACATCACCACCGACTACCGCGAGCAGGAGCAACAGGAAAACCGTGAACGCCTGCTGCGCTGCCTGCCGGAGCAGGCCTGGCCGCAGCAGGTGGACGTCAGCGCTCATCAGGCGCGCTGCGGCGTGCGCAGCGCCACCCGCGATCATTTACCGATGGTCGGCGCGCTGCCGGACTATCAGGCCACGTTGACGCAGTATCAGGATTTGCAGCGGCAGAACCAGCGCGGCGAAACCGTCGCCGATGCGCCGGTCTATCCCGGCCTGTTCGCTATCGGTGGGTTGGGATCGCGCGGGCTGTGTTCGGCGCCGCTGGCGGCGGAAATTCTGGCGGCGCAGCTGTTCGGTGAACCGTTACCGGGCGACGCGCGCCTGCTGGCGGCGTTGAATCCGAATCGAATGTGGGTGCGAAAGTTACTGAAAGGACGTGCGGTTTAATTCATGGATGAGGGGCGCGGCGACGCGCCCCGGCATGGCGGTCAGGCGGCTGGGGTGGCAGCCTGATAGAGGTTTTCCCACATGCCGCGCACCAAAATCTGATCCGGCGGCGAGAGTTCCCCAGCGGCGATCGCCTTGTGCAGGCTCTCTTCCACCCGCGCTTTCAGCGCTTCGGCAGTATGCTCGCCCTGCTCTTCCGCTTCGGCCACCGCCAGCGTCAGATGACCGCGCAGGTAGCCACCGGCAAACAGTTCATCATCGCTGGCGTGCTCTACCATGTCATCAATCAGCGCCAAAATGCGCGCTTCAAATTCTGCGATCATCAAATTTCCTCATTAAATAACGGGCTGTGGCGTCAGTTGAGATCTTCCGGATACGGAAAATGCTCGGCCGCCAACGGTGGCGTATTGTAGAACGATTGCAACGCCTGAATAAAGCGTGCAGGCCGTGTGGGTATTCCCTGCTCCAGCAGCATCAATACCCGGGCACGCACCTTGCGCTGGAACGCGATGCGATCCGGTTCGCAGTCGCCGTTCAGGTTGTCGCAGCTGACGTTGAACGGGAAACCGGCCGCCACGCAGAACATCCATTCCAGCGCCTGCGGTTTGATCTCCACCGCTTCGAATTCACTCTGGGTTTGCGCGTCGCGCCCGTCCGGGCAATACCAGTAACCGAAGTCCACCAGTTGGCGGCGCGCTTCACCGGCGATGCACCAGTGCGAGATTTCATGCAGGCCGCTGGCGTAGAAGCCGTGGGCGAACACGATGCGGTGATACGGCAATTCGTCGTCGGCCGGCAGGTAGATAGGTTCGTCGTCGCCCTTCACCAGGCGGGTGTTGTAGTCATCGCTGAAGCACCGATTGAAGATCTCGATCAACTGCTCATAGTGATGGCGGGTCTGCATGTCTGACATAAAAACTCTATAACCACAAAAATAAAGAGGCCATTATACCCGATAAGACAGGGCGCGTAAGCAACGCCCCCTCTTCATCTTTAACCGTGCACCAAGGCGGTCAACCACTGCTGAATTTCCGCGCCGTGATTGTCGTACAGCAGCTTGAGGCTCATCACCAGCGAGACGATCACGATCATCGGCCGAATCAATTTCTGGCCGCGGGTCAGCACCATGTGCGCGCCCAAACGCGCCCCCAGCACCTGCCCCACCAACATCACCAGACCAATGCTCCACACCACCTTGCCGCCGATGATGAACAGCGCCAGCCCGCCGACGTTGGAGGTAAAGTTCAGCACCTTGGCGTGCGCCGTGGACTTGGCGAGGTTGAAACCGCACAGCGTCACGTAGGCCAGCGCGTAGAATGACCCGGCGCCGGGGCCGAAGAAACCGTCGTAAAACCCGACGCAACCGCCGGCCACCAGCCCGAACGGCAAGGCCCCGAGACGGCGTTGACGATCTTCCTCACCCAGTCGCGGCATCAACAAGAAATAGAGACCGATGCCGATCACCAGCAGCGGCAACATCTGCCGCAGCAAATCGGCGCGCATATGCTGCACCAAAATGGCGCCGGCGATCGAGCCGATCAGCGTCAGAAAAATCGTCAGCTTCTGGTCGTTGAGATTCACCGCTCGCCGACGAATGAAGTACAGACTGGCGGAGAAGGAGCCGCCGACCGACTGCAACTTATTGGTCGCCAGCGCCTGCGCCGGAGGAACCCCCACCGCCAGCAGGGCCGGCACCGTCAGCAACCCGCCGCCGCCGGCGATGGAGTCGATAAACCCCGCCAGCAGCGCTACCGCAAACAACACCCCGAGCATCTCGGGGCCAATGACGAACCAGTCCATGTGTTATTCCGCTGAGAAATGGTGATCCAGCAATGCCTGACAGGTCGGCGGTAACGGCGGCGGCACGGGTTTGCCCGGCTTCGCGTTCGGCTGATGCGGCACGAACCAGCTCGCCAGTTCGGCGCCGCAGCCGTCGCCCGGCGGCGGCGTATCCTGCTCCTGGCACTCCAGGCTGCCGGCCGGACAACGCAGACGCACGTGCATGTGCGCACGGTGGCCGAACCACGGCCGCACCTTGTGCAGCCAGGCGCGATCGGCGCCGGCGTCCAGGCACAGACGCTGCTTGATCGCCGGGTTGACGAAGATGCGCGTCACGTCCGCGTCCTGCGCCGCCAGTTTGATCAGCGACTCAATTTGCGGCTGCCATTGGCTCGCCACCACCTGCTTGCCATCCCCTGACACCAGGTCGATCGGCTGCGGTTTGAGCAATTGCTGCGCGCTCCAGCGTTGGCGCGGCAACTGCAGCCAGATGTCAACGTCGAGCCCCGACTGGTGGCTGGCGTGGCCGCTGCTGAAGCGCCCACCGGCCGGCATCGCCATGTCGCCGATCAGCACCGTGCCCAGCGCTTTCTGGTTCGCTTGGCTGCTGAGGCGCTGTATGAACGCCAGCAGATCCGGATGGCCGAAATAGCGGCGCTGGTCGGTACGCATCACCTGGTAGTCCGGTGAATTCAGCGGCAACGGCTGCGCGCCGATGACGCAGCCGTTGGCGAAACCGCCCACCGCCTGCGGCGCGCCGGCCACCGGATGGTCGATTTTCTGCCACGGCGTCAGCGCCATGGCGGAAGCGGAGGCCGTCAGGGCCACCAGGCCCAACATCCAGTTTTTCATGGCGATTACCAGCGAGGTACGTCGGAAACCACATCACCGTTTTGCGCACGCTGGCGCAGCAGGTGATCCATCAACACGATTGCCATCATCGCTTCGGCGATCGGCACGGCGCGGATGCCCACGCACGGATCGTGGCGACCGCGGGTCACCATTTCCACCGCTTCGCCCTGGCGATTGATGGTGCGGCCCGGTACCATGATGCTGGAGGTCGGCTTCAGCGCCAGATGCGCGATCACCGGTTGGCCGCTGCTGATGCCGCCGAGAATGCCGCCGGCATGGTTGCTCTGGAAGCCTTCCGGGGTGATTTCATCGCGGTTTTCGCTGCCGCGTTTGGTCACGACAGCAAATCCGTCACCGATCTCCACGCCTTTCACCGCGTTGATGCTCATCAGCGCGTGCGCCAGATCGGCGTCGAGGCGATCAAACACCGGCTCGCCCAGGCCAACCGGCACGTTCTCCGCAATCACGCTGACCTTGGCGCCGATGGAGTCGCCCTCTTTTTTCAGCGCGCGCATCAGTTCGTCCAGCGCTTCCAGCTTGTCCGGATCCGGGCAGAAGAACGGGTTCTGTTCGACCTGATCCCAGTCTTTCAGCTCGCAGGTCACGTCGCCGATCTGCGCCAGATAGCCGCGCACCTGCACGCCGAACTTCTGCTGCAGGTATTTCTTGGCGATGGCGCCCGCCGCAACGCGCATGGCGGTTTCGCGCGCCGAAGAGCGGCCACCGCCGCGATAGTCGCGCAGACCGTATTTCTGTTCGTAGGTGTAGTCGGCATGCCCCGGACGGAACACGTCTTTGATGGCGCTGTAGTCTTGCGAGCGCTGATCGGTGTTTTCAATGATCAGACCGATGCTGGTACCGGTGGTCACGCCTTCGAATACGCCGGAGAGAATGCGCACCTGATCCGGTTCGCGACGCTGGGTGGTGTAACGCGAGGTGCCCGGACGACGACGATCCAGATCGTGTTGCAAATCGGCTTCGGTGAGCGGAATGCCGGGCGGTACGCCATCGACGATACAACCCAGCGCCACCCCGTGAGATTCACCGAAGGTGGTGACGCGGAAAATCTGCCCAATACTGTTTCCTGCCATCACGGCTCCTTACCGTTAGTCTTTTATCGTTATGAGGCCCGCCATGCGGGCCCTGGAAATGCGGTTTAGCTGCGATAGAGGCTGAAGTGATCCTTGCAATCCACCAGCTGCTGTTTGGTCAGCATGAACACGCCGTCGCCGCCGTTTTCGAATTCCAGCCAGGTGAACGGGATGTCCGGATATTGTTCCATCAGATGTACCATGCTGTTGCCCACTTCACAAATCAGCACGCCGTCGTCGGTCAGGTAGTCCGGCGCGCAGGCCAGGATGCGGCGCACCAGCTTCAGGCCGTCGCTGCCCGCCGCCAGGCCCAGTTCCGGCTCAAAGCGGAACTCCTGCGGCAGATCGGACATGTCTTCCGCATCGACGTACGGCGGGTTGGTGACGATCAGATCGTACTGGATCGCGGGAACGTCGCGGAACAGATCGGAACGGATCGGGATCACCTGATGTTCGACGCCGTGCGCCTGAATATTGCGCTCGGTCACCGCCAGCACTTCGCTGGAGATGTCCACCGCGTCCACTTCCGCTTCCGGGAAAGCGTAGCCACAGGCGATGGCGATGCAGCCGCTGCCGGTGCACATGTCGAGAATATGGCGTGGCGGGTGCGGGATCAGCGCGCTGAAACGATCGTTGATCAGCTCACCGATCGGCGAGCGCGGCACCAACACGCGTTCGTCGACGTAGAATTCCATGCCGCAGAACCAGGCCTTGTTGGTCAGGTAAGCGACCGGGATGCGTTCGTTGACGCGGCGGATCACGCGCTCAACGATGCGATGGCGCTCGCTGGAGGTCAGACGGGCGGTGTGCATGTCCTCCGGAATGTCCAACGGCAGGAACAGGCTTGGCAGCACCAATTGCACCGCTTCGTCCCACGGATTGTCGGTTCCGTGACCATAATAGATATTGGCGGCGTTGAAGCGGCTTACCGTCCAGCGCAGCATATCTTGAATGGTGTGCAGTTCGTTCACTGCTTCGTCGACGAAAATTTTGTCCAATTTGCCCTCCGGCAGGCGCTGTGTTTCATGATTTAGCCGCATAGTTTGCCATGAAGCCCGCGACAAATCACGCGCGCCCCTCGCGCTTTTCACTCTGGCCCGAGTTTTGCGTCGACAGCGCTCATTCACAAGGTAAACTAGCGAAATAAACGATTTCCGGTGAATGAAGCATGAAGAACAAGCCCCCTCTGAGCAAAGACGAACAACAGCTCTTCAGAGAGTCGGTGGCGGGCGCAAAAAAGCTGCGCCAGGACACCATCGTCCACCGCCCGCCGAAGCTCAAGGTCAAACAGGTTGCGCCGCAGCGGCTGCTGCAGGAGCAGGTCGATGCCAGCTATTATTTTTCAGATGAATATCAGCCGCAGCTGGAAGAGGAAGGCCCGACGCGCTACGTGCGCCCCGGCAGCAGCCCGTATGAGCTGAAGAAGCTGCGACGCGGCGATTATTCGCCGGAGCTGTTTCTCGATTTGCACGGCCTGACCCAGCTGCAGGCCAAGCAGGAGCTGGGGGCGTTGATCGCCGCCTGCAAACGCGAGCACGTGCACTGCGCCTGCGTGATGCACGGGCACGGCAAACACATTCTCAAACAGCAAACGCCGCTGTGGCTTGCGCAGCATCCCGACGTGCTGGCGTTCCATCAGGCGCCGAAGGAATGGGGCGGCAACGCCGCCGTCCTGCTGTTGGTGGAGCTGGCAGAATAGCCCCCCGCAGAAACGACTCAGGGCGATGTCAGACATCGCCCTGAGTTTATTCCGCACCGCATCCGCGGCTCACACTTTGGCCATCACCTGCGACGGGCTGACCTGCCATTCAAATTTGCCGTAGCTGCCGTCCGCCGGCAGATCGACGTTAGCGATCGCCGAGGTCGCGAACATCGGCGGGCACTCGCCCGGGCACAGTTCAGCCACCAGGTAGCCCACCAGCGGCAGGTGCGACACGATCAGCACCGAGCTCACCCCTTGCATCGCCAGCGCCTGCAGATAGCTGCCGACCTGTTCGGCGTTGCCGCCCGGCGTCAGCTCGGGCAGCACTTCTTCGCCCTCCGGCAGCGTCAAGGCTTCACGCACCGTCGCCAGCGTCTGTTCGGCCCGCAGATAGGGGCTGACCAGCACGCGTTCAATATCCACAGACTTGGTGTTCAACCAGGCCGCCATCTGACGGGACTCGTCGCGGCCGCACAGGGTAAGGGGCCTTACCGCATCGCTGGCTGCCTCGAGCGCCGCCTCTCCGTGACGCATAATCAAAACTTGCATATTGCACCGCTGTTGTTGACAAAGTAACGCTATACAGAAACGCCGTGCGTGCTGTACCGCCGAGTTTTACAACCCAAAGCCAAAGCTTTAAAACGATAACGCGCCGTCTCTTTATGGCGGCCGGGCATTTTGCCTGAAAGTTTGCCTAAAGAAAATGCTGTTTTTTACAGCAACCTTCCCCTGGCAAACCTCGATTGCTCACAGAACAATCAATTCAACGGGTTAAATTTTAACCTTACCGCCATGAAATTTATTGATGACGGTCAAGCTAACTTACCGCTGCCTACGCCTTGCTGTACAGCCTCACCGGCTGACGCTGTTACAAGGAGTGATGGCGATCACAACGCGGCCCTGTTGCAACTATAGTGCAAATCGGGCCGCCCTGCGTTCAGCTCCCCAGCGGGTAAAAACGCTCGCCCTGCTGCGCCATGCGCTGCAAGCGTTCGCACGGCGCGAAGTGCTCGCCGTGCTGCTGGCGCAGGTATTCCAACGTTTTCACCACTTTTTCGGCGCCGAGCTCGTCCATATAGCGGAACGGGCCGCCGAGGAACGGCGGGAAGCCGATGCCGAACACCGCGCCGATGTCGCCGTCGCGCGCGCTGCGGATCACGCCTTCATCCAGGCAGCGCGCCGCTTCGTTCAGCATCATCATCACGCAGCGCTGGGCGACGGTCGCCGGCAGCATGTGCGCCTTCGGCGTGACGCCGAGCAACGTATACAATGAGGTATCCGCACGTTTACGCCGCTGCCGCTGCTGCCCTTCGCTCGGGTAAAGATAGAAGCCGCGGCCGTTCTTGCGCCCTTTACGCCCGTCCTTCAGCACCGCATCGAACGCAGCCGGCGCGGCGAAGCGCGGCCCCAGCGCCTCGACCAGCACCGGAATGATCTTGGTGCCGACGTCGATGCCCACTTCGTCCAACAGGGTGATCGGGCCGACCGGGAAACCGAAGTCCACCAGCGCCTTGTCCAGCGACTCCATCGGCTCGCCTTCCAGCAGGCAACGGGCCGCTTCGTTGATGTACGGCGCCAGGATGCGGTTGACATAAAAACCCGCGCTGTCGCCCACCACGATAGCGGTCTTGCCCTGCTTGTGCGCCAGCGCCACGGTGGTCGCGATAGTCTCTTCGCTGGTGCCGGCGTGCGGGATCACTTCCACCAGCGGCATTTTGTCCACCGGGCTAAAGTAGTGCAGACCGATCACCTGCTGCGGCCGCTGGGCTTTTTCGGCGATGTGGCCGATAGGCAACGAGGAAGTATTGGAGGCAAACACGGTATGCGGCGCACAGTTCGCTTCGACCTCGGCCACCATCTTCTGCTTCAGCGCCAGATCCTCAAACACCGCCTCGACCACGATATCCACCTGCTCAAAGCCGGTGTAATCGGTAGAGCCGGAGATCAGCATCATCTGTTTTTGCCGTTCCGCCGGGCGCATGCGCTTGCTGCGTACCCGTTTGCCAAGCACGTCCCAGCTGTATTTCAGCGCGTGATTGATGCCGGTTTCATTAATGTCTTTGATACGAACCGGCAAACCGCCGCGCGTGGCGGTGACGCAGGCGATGCCGCCGCCCATCAGGCCGCCGCCGAGAATGCCGACGCGATGCAGGACATGCGGCTTGGCATTGCCGCCCCGCTCTTTTTTCAGCGCAGTGGAGGCGAAGAACAGACTGCGCAGCGCCGCCGACTGCGGCGTCATCGCCAGTTCGCCAAAGGCGCGCGCTTCGGCTTCATAGCCGCTGGCGCTGCCGTGATCCAGCCCGGTGCGCACTACCTGAATGATGCGTTCCGCCGCCGGGTAGTTGCCGTGGGTTTTCGCCAACGTTTTTTTGCGCACAATGCTGAACAGCAGATTTCTGCCCAGCGGGCCATTGAGCAGGCGATCCTGCCACGGCAGCTCGCGCTGATGCTTCCAGCCCTGTTTCACCCGCTCGATGGCGGTCTGCAACAGGATCGACTGCGGCACGGCGTCGTCCACCAGCCCCATGCGCAGCGCCTGGCGGGCGCGAATGTGCTTGCCGGTCAGGATCATGTCCAGCGCCTTGGCGGCGCCAACCAAGCGCGGCAGGCGCTGAGTGCCGCCGGAGCCCGGCAGCAGGCCCAGCTGCACTTCCGGCAGACCGAGCGCGGTTTTGTCATCCAACGAACAGACGCGGCCGTGGCAGGCCAGCGCCAATTCCAGGCCGCCGCCCAGGCAGGCGCCATGAATGGCGGCCACCACCGGCACCGGGAAGGCGGCGATCTGCGCTAGCGTGCTCTGCCCTTTCTTGGCCAGCGTTTCCGCCTCTTTGACGCTGGTGCAGGCGGCAATCATGGTGATGTCGGCGCCGGCGATAAACGAGTCCGGCTTGCCGGAAACGATCACCAATCCTTCCAGCGCGGTATGCTGCTGCGCCCGGATCAGCACGTCGTTCACCTGTTCGACGAACTCGGCCTTGAGCGTATTGACCTTATCGCCCGGCACGTCGATGGTGATCACGCCGATGTTGTCGGGGCGAATCGTCAGCTGAAAGGCCGACGGTTTGGCCCGCTGTTCGTGCAATGCGTTTTCGGCACTCATCATTCCACCTCCACGATCATCGCGGCCCCTAACCCGCCGGCGGCGCAGGCGGTGGTCAGGCCCAGCCCGCCGCCGCGGCGTTTCAGCTCGCGCAACGTCTGGGTGATCATGCGCGCGCCGGTGGCGGCGAATGGGTGGCCATAGGCGATGGAACCACCCAAGACGTTGAATTTGTCCATGTCCACCTCACCGATCGCCTGGCTGCGGCCAAGCTTCTCGCGGGCGAACGCTTCGCTGGCAAACATCTTCAGGTTGGCCAGCGTTTGCGCAGCGAAGGCTTCATGCATGTCGATGAGCGTCAGATCGGCCAGACCGATGCCGGCGCGATCCAGCGCCAGCGGCGTAGCGTAGGAAGGCCCCAGCAGCATGTCTTCCCACACGTCGATGGCGGCGAAGGCGAAACTGCGTAGATAGCCGAGCGGCTGCAGCCCCAGCTCTTTGGCGCGCGATTCGCTCATCATCAGTACCGCCGCCGCGCCGTCGGTCAACGGCGTGCTGTTGGCCGCAGTGACGCTGCCGTGTTTGCGATCGAACGCCGGTTTCAGCTTGGCGTAGGAAGCCAGGCTGGAGTCTTTGCGGATATTGTTGTCTTCAGAAAGCTGCGCGCGGTAAGGCGGCACGTAGGCCGTCATCACCTCATCGCGCAGCCACCCCTCACGCCAGGCCCTGGCCGCCAGTTCATGGGAACGGTGCGCCAGCGCATCCTGCGCTTCGCGGGTGATGCCGTGGCTTTTCGCCATTTGCTCAGCGGTATCGCCCATGCGCAGACCGGTGGAATACTCCGCCACCGCCGGCGGCACCGGCATCAGATCGCGGAATTTCAGCCGGCTGAACAGTTTGAGACGCTGCGACAGCGTGCGCGCCTTGTTGACGTCCACCAGCGTGCGCGCCAACGCCTTGCTGACGCCGATCGGCAAGACGGAAGAAGAGTCCGCCCCGCCGGCGATACCGACGCTGATGCTGCCGGCCATGATGCTCTCCGCCACGTTGGCGATCGCCTGGAAGCTGGTGGCGCAGGCACGCGACACGCTGTAAGCGTCGGTATGAACGCTCATACCGGTACCGAGCACGATTTCACGCGCGATGTTCGGCGCCTCGGGCATTTGCACCACCTGGCCGAACACCAACTGTTCGATCAGCTGCGGATCGATGCCGCTACGCGCCAACAGCTCGCTCACCGCCGTTTTCCCTAAATCCACCGCCGGAATGCCGTGATAGGCAGTTGCCTGTTTGGCAAAGGGGGTACGCAGTCCATTCACAATCGCAATGCGGTCACCATGACGGGTCACCAACGGCAGTGCCTTACTCATAAATGCTCCTGAAGAAAATAACGTCAGCGCAATGGGCAGAAAGAGGTCTGACCTGATGAGGTCATTGTTAACCAAACGGTTACATTTGGCAAACCGGCAGAGATCAAAACTGCGAGCAGGCGCACTTTCTATCGGGGCGGCACGGGGAAGGAAATCCCCGGCGCGCAGCAGGCGGCGCCGGGGGTAAAGCGGGGATTAACGCAGGCCGAGCTGGAAGATCAGGGTTTCCGCCTGGCAGGCGAAGGTGAAATCGGCCTCCAACTGCACGCCACCGTCAACCGGTTTAATGCTACTGCTGATGTCACAAGGATCGGATTCGACCGCGCGCGCCTTTTCGCTCAGGGCGGCCAGCATCGCTTCCGCATCTTGTTGATTACTGAACACCTGGCTGTAGGACGCGGTGCAATCGGTGTTATCCATCACGGTGCCGACATCCACGCAGCAACACGCGGCGGTTTCCTGGGCGCTGCATTTATTAATTGCATCTGACATGATTGGTTCTCCTCAAGGGCCTCTGTTATCAGCCCAAATTGCCGTTTCACTCACCGGCACAAAGCCACAAAATTCTGCGGGTATTTTACGCTTCCACGCCGGCAATCACTAGCACTTACTTTTACTGGGTGTTTTAAGTGATGGAAATCACAAATAAAAATGAGCGTCTGCTAAGGAATGGTAAGAATTTTGTTATTTACCGCTGGCTTTTTGTTAAGCAGATCTCTTTTTTGATATCAGGTTGGAAATATTTCAAAAACAAACTTGCAACATTTTCACAGGTCAGACCTATACTTCAGCCACTGGTCTGATTTGTCTGAACGATAACGGACCCTACAATCCCGCGCTCCTTGTTACTTCGTGTAACAATAGTTTAAATAATAAACACATAATGAGGTTTTGGTCATGAGCCAGAAAAACCTATTGACTAAATCAGCTCTCGCAGCTGCAGTGGCAATTATTTCTTCAAACGTGTCTGCCGCAGGATTCCAGCTGAATGAGTTCTCATCAGCTGGTTTAGGACGTTCGTATTCTGGCGAAGGCGCCATGGCGGATACGGCGGCCTCCGCAAGCCGCAACCCGGCATTGCTGATGATGTATACCCGCCCGGAACTTTCTTTCGGCGCAGTCTTCATCGATCCGGACGTCGATATCAGTGGCCGATCTCCTTCCGGCGCCAGCCTGGATGCGAAAAACATCGCACCGACAGCCTGGGTGCCGAACCTGCATTATGTTCACCCAATTAACGATCAATTCGCCGTAGGCGGCTCGGTCACCAGCAACTTCGGTTTGGCGACCGAATATAACGACGGTTACGCGGCGGGTTCCATGGGCGGCAAAACCGATCTGGAAACCCTGAACCTGAACCTGAGCGGCGCTTATCGCCTGAACAAAAACTTCAGCTTCGGTCTGGGTTTTGACGCCGTCTACGCCAAGGCTAAACTCGAGCGTTACGCCGGCGATCTGCCAAAATTGATCGCCGGTTCAGGCAAATTGCCGCCACAGTTGGCCGGCCCGGTTTCGCAGATCCCGGCAGATACCCAAATTTCTCATCTGAAAGGCGACGAATGGGGCTTCGGCTGGAACGCCGGTATTCTCTACGAAGTGGATGAAAACAACCGTTACGGCTTCACCTATCGCTCAGAAGTGAAAATCGACTTCGACGGCGATTACAAGAGCAGCCTGCCTTCAGCCTTCAACCCGTTGCTGGCCTCTCAAGGTCTTCCGTGGGGCACCAACGGCACCACCATTCCGGGTTCTCTGAGCCTGCACCTGCCGGAAATGTGGGAACTGTCCGGCTATAACAAAGTGGCGCCGCAGTGGGCCATCCACTACAGCCTGGCCTACACCAGTTGGAGCCAGTTCCAGGAGCTGAAAGCCACCGGCAACAACGGCCAGACCCTGTTCCAGAAGCATGAAGGCTTCAAAGACGCTTACCGCATCGCGCTGGGTACCACCTACTTCTACGACGATAACTGGACCTTCCGTACCGGTATCGCCTTCGATGACAGCCCGGTGCCTGCCCAAAACCGTTCGATCTCCATTCCCGATCAGGACCGTTTCTGGCTGAGTGCCGGTACTACCTATGCGTTCAACAAAGACGCCTCGGTCGACGTCGGCGTGTCCTACATGCACGGCCAGAAAGTCACCATCAACGAAGGTCCTTATACCTTCACCTCCGAAGGCAAGGCCTGGCTGTACGGCGCCAACTTCAACTACCGCTTCTAATCTCACTTGAGATGGATGCCAAAGCGCCCCCTGGGGCGCTTTTTCTTTGCCTGTCGCTCGCGCGGGCATAAAAAAACCCGCCTGACGGCGGGTTTTCATTGGCATAATGCCCGGGATTACTGCGAGTCGATCTCGTCCAGTTCGCCCTGAATCGCCTTGGCGTTCGGGTTCTCTTCCGGCTTGAGCGAACCGCCGTTGGCGATGAAATCGTGGCGCTGGAAGTAAGCTTCGCGCACCATGATGTAAGGATCGGAGGAATTGCGCAGCAGACCGTCGGAATCCAGCAGTTGAGCGCGGGTTTCGATACCCTCGACCACCCATTTGCCCGCCGACATCCAGAAGGTCAGGTAGCTCAGCATCGGATACAGCGTATCCGCAAAGTCACCACCTTCGTCACGCAGGGTAAAGCTGCCATAGCCCGGCAACATCACGTACGGGCCGTAACCCACATCGTAATGCCCCAACGTGCTGCCGAAGCGATTCGGCTCTTCGCGCGCCAGTTTCGGGTTGGCCATGCCGGCCACATCGATCAGGCCGCCCATCCCGAGCAGGGTGTTCAGGAAGAAACGGTTGAAGTGGATCATCCCGCGGTAAGGATCGCCCTTCAGGAAGGCGTTGACCATGCTGGCAGGCTCTTCCAGGTTGGAGGTGAAGTTGCTGATGCCGTTACGCGCCGGCATCGGCACGTAGTCACGCCAGGCCACCGCGACCGGACGCAAGATATAAGGATCCAGGACGTTGTAGTTGAAGTCGAACATCGTCCGGTTAAATCCTTCCAGAGGATCAGAACGCCCTTGCGGCTCATTGTCTGGCGCGCTGGCACAGCCCACCAGTAATGCCGCTGCGAATGCCACCCCAGTCAGGCGAAAGTTCATATTTTTCTCCATAAAAACACGTTCGGTCTTATTTTTCAGGGACCTGCTTGTTTATCTGAACGCTAACCTGCTCTTTACCGCTGAATGTCTGCAGCGAGCTTTCGCCGAACCAGTCCCCCGGTTGCGGCGTGGCCAATCCGTCCTGTGAGAGGCGCACACGCACCTGCACCTGATGCTGCGCCGAGAGCAGACGCTCGGGCATCATGGCGTTGCTGTCATCCAGTGAGAAAGACAGCGGAAAACGGCTCAACGGCAATTGTTTTACTGCGACCGGCACCGGGCTGACGCCGTCGGTGACCGAAATGACCAGCGTCCCCTGCGGCGGCATGGCTTTCGCCGCCTGCGGTGACAGCGCAACGGTCACATTCAGTTTAACAGTTTCTCCGCCGGCCTGGGCTTTTGCTTGTGCAATACTGCGCTTTATCACTTCCGCGCGCGGATCGTTGGCCGGCAGCAGCTGCAGCATCACTTGCCAGGCGCCGATCGCCTGCTTGAAATCGCCCTGTTCGAAGGCATTGAACGCCAGCAGGCTGAGCACCCGCGGATCGCTGTGGTTTTCCGCGATCATGCGCCGCAACAGCTGCGTCGCCTGCTTGTTATCCTCCGGATCGTTGGATCGCGTCAAGACCTCGGCATAGCCGAGCCGCACTTCCAGACTATTCGGATCCAATTGATAAGCATGAGCAAAGGCGTGCGTAGCGGTAGTGGCATTGTTCAACGCCATGCCGACGCGCCCCAGCATCATCCAGTCGTTGATATTGCGATCGTCCTGCTGCAGCGCGGTGCGCAGCCCCAGTCCGAGACGGGCAATCTCTTCCATGCTCAGCGGTTTGGCGCGCTCGTTGGCGACGCGCTCGCGCAATTCCGGCATTTGCGCCTGCACCAGACGCCAGTCCAGCACCTGCGCCAACCCGCCGGTTTTCAGATAAAAGCCAACGGTCACCGCCAGCAATAACAGCACGCCCGGCACCAGCGCCCAGCGGTTGATCGGCTTCGCCTGCGCTATCTGCTCGGCCGGGATGTCGTTCAACAGGTTCTGTTGCAGCTCTTTGACCAGTTCCGGACGCTCGGCCACCACGCCCTGCTGCTCATCCTGCTCCAGCTCGCTGAGGCGATCCTGATAAAACGCCTTGTTCAACGCATCGCGCGTGGCGGCGCTCTGCTTGCCGTGGCGCATCGCCGGCACCACCAGCAACGCGGCGGCGCCGGCCAACAACACACAAATAATCAGCCAAAAAGCCATTAGGGTTTCTTCCTGTCAGTCTCTTGCAACAGCGCCGCCAGGCGCTGCCGTTCCCGTTCGGAGAATGCATCATCCGCCGCTGCATCGGGCCGCCGACGGGTGCGCAGGATCACCACCGCCCCGCCGATCAATACGAACAGCAGCGGGCCGATCCACAAGATCAGCGTCGCCGGCGTTACCGGCGGCTCGTAGGTGACGAAGTTGCCATAACGCGCCACCATGTAATCGATAATCTGCTGCTTGTTTTGCCCCTGCATCATCAGTTCGTACACCTTGGTGCGCATGTCCGCGGCGATGATGGCGTTGGAATCGGCAATGCTGTTGTTTTGACATTTCGGGCAGCGCAGCTGTTCGGTCAACTCGCGATACTGCTGCTCTTGCTCGACGGAGTTGAAGCGATAGGTATCGATCGCCGCGGCGGCGCTCCAGCTCAGCAGTGCGGCACACAGCAGAACAATCGGCCTCATGCCTCACCCCCGTACTTTTTATACAGCGGCAGCACTTCCTGCTGCCAGACGCGCTCGTTCATGTCGCCGGCGTGGCGATAGCGAATGATCCCCTGGCCGTCGATAAGGAAGGTCTCAGGCGCGCCGTACACCCCGAGATCCAACCCCAGCATGCCGTCGCCGTCGTACAGGCTGAGCGCATAGGGATTGCCGAGGGAATTCAGCCAGGTCACCGCCTTGGCACGATCGTCTTTATAGTTCAGGCCGACCACCCGCACGCCGCGCGCCGCCAGCGTATTGAGATACTGGTGCTCCGCGCGGCAGGTCGGGCACCAGGTGGCCCAGACGTTGAGCAATATCGGCTTGCCGTCGCGCAGCACCGCCTGATCGTAGGTTTTGCCGGGCTGATCCAGCGATTCCAGCCTGAAGGTCGGCACCGGTTTGCCGATCAGCGCCGACTCCAGCATGGTCGGATCTTCGCCGCCGGCGTTGCGCGTCAGTTGCACCATCAGGGCCGCCACCAGCAGCAGGAAGAGCACCAACGGGATAAACAGCAGCTTACGCTTCATGATTGCGCCTCCAGCTTGCCTTCGCGCTTGAGCTTTTTGCTCATGCGATAACGCGGGTCGAGAATGCACAGCAGGCCGCCGATCGCCATAAAGACGCCGCCGAACCAGATCCAGCGCACGAAGGGTTTGTAATACAGGCGCACCGCCCAGGAGCCGTCTTCCAGCTCCTCGCCCAGCGCCGCGTACAGATCGCGGCTGAACCCGCCGTCGATCGCCGCCTCGGTCATCATGCTGCGCGCCACGCTGTAGTAGCGTTTCTCCGCATGCAGCGTCGCCTCCGGCTTGCCGTTGCGCGTCACGTCGATGATACCGACGCCGCCGCTGTAGTTCGGGCCGCGGATGTCGTGCACGTCGCGGAACACGAAATGATAATTGTGGATATCCACGCTGTCGCCGGCCTTCATCCGCACGTCACGCTCCACGCTGTAGTTCTGGCTGAAGGCGATGCCGATCACCGTCACCGCCACGCCGAGGTGGCCGAGCACCATGCCCCAGTGGCTGCGGGACAGCTGTCGCAGGCCGCGCCAGAAACCGTGACGATGGGTGGCGCGCTCATGCAGCTCCATCAGCGTCAGGATGATCACCCACAGTGCCATGATCAGGCCCACCACCGTCATGCCGGCGATGCTGTCCTGCAGCAGCCACGGCAGCAGAATCGACAGCACCAGCGTCGCCAGCAGCGCTACGCCGAGGCGCCGCCACAGCTTGCGCGGCTCATCGCGGCGCCAGCGCACCAGCGGCCCAATGCCCAACAGCAGCGCCAGCGGCGCCATCAGCCAGGTGAACATGGTATTGAAGAACGGCTCGCCGATCGAAATGCTGCCCAGCCCCAGCTGTTTGTGCACCAGCGGCAGCAGCGTGCCCAACAGCACCACCAGCATGGCGGCGATCAGCAGCACGTTGTTGCCCAGCAGGAAGGTCTCGCGCGAGAAGGTCTCGTGCTGTACACGGCTACGCACCTGGCCGCCCTTGACCGCGTACAGCAGCAGCGAACCGCCGATGACGATCACCAGATAGGCGAGAATAAACATGCCGCGCGCCGGATCGGAGGCGAAGGAGTGCACCGAGACCAGCACGCCGGAGCGCACCAGGAAGGTGCCGAGCAGGCACAGCGAGAAGGCGGTGATCGCCAGCAGCACCGTCCAGGCTTTGAACGTGCCGCGTTTCTCGGTCACCGCCAGCGAATGCATCAGCGCGGTGCCGGCCAGCCACGGCATAAAGGAGGCGTTCTCCACCGGATCCCAGAACCACCAACCGCCCCAGCCCAACTCATAGTAGGCCCAGGCCGATCCGAGCACGATGCCCAGCGTGAGGAACACCCAGGCGGCGGTAGTCCACGGGCGTGACCAGCGCGCCCAGGCGGTGTCGAGCCGGCCGGCCATCAACGAGGCGATGGCGAACGCGAAGGCGACTGAGAAGCCGACATAGCCCATGTACAGCAGCGGCGGGTGGAAGATCAGGCCGATATCCTGCAGCAGCGGGTTGAGATCGCTGCCGTCGATCGGGAAGTTCGGCAGCGTGCGGGTGAACGGGTTGGAGGTCATGATGATGAACAGCAGGAAACCGGCGGTGATCATGCCCATCACCGACAGCACCCGCGCCACCGCGTCCTGCGGCATCGCCCGGCTGCACAACGCCACCGCCAGCGACCAGCAACTCAGCAGCAGCACCCACAGCAGCAGCGAACCTTCGTGCGCCCCCCAGGTGGCGGCGATGCGGTAATACACCGGCAGTTGGGTATTGGAGTTGGTGGCCACGTAGGCGACGGTAAAGTCGTTGACCACGAAGGCATGCACCAGGCACAGGAACGCCAGCGCAATCGCCGCGAACATGCCATAGGTCAGCGGCCGGGCCACCGCCATCATGCGGCTGTCCTGCCGCGCCGCGCCCCACTGCGGGTAGATGCTCAGCAACAGCGCGATCGCCAGCGCCAGGCACAGCAGAAAACTGCCCAGTTCCGGCATCATGACTTGGCACCCTCCGCCTGCGGCGCGTTATACGCTTCCGCCGGCCCTTTGTGATTCTCTTTCATCGCGTCGGCCACTTCTGGCGGCGTGTATTTCTCGTCGTGCTTGGCCAGCACTTCGCGCGCATTGACCACGTTGCCCTCGCCCAGCACGCCCTGCGCCACCACGCCCTGCCCTTCGCGGAACAGGTCCGGCAGAATGCCAGTGTAGGTCACGCCGATCGCGCCGCGCGCGTCGTAAATCTTGAAGCTGACCTGCAGCGTATTGGGATCGCGTTTCACCGAGCCGGGCATCACCATGCCGCCGATACGCAGCCGCTGGCCGACCTCGGGCTTCTCATGATTTTCGCCCTTGCCCTGCAGGATTTCACCCGGGGTATAGAACAGATCGATGTTGGAGCGCAGCGCGTACAGCATCAGGGTTGCGGTCAGCGCAATGCCGATCAGCACAACGATCGCCAGATAAAGGCGGCTTTTACGACGTGGATTCACAATGATTTCTCCCGCGGTGCGGCGGATTTTTGTTTTGATTGTTGCGCATGGCGAATGCGCCGCTCGCGCGCCTGACGGCGGCCGATCTCGGCGAGCAACTGCCGCCGCTGCCAGACGGTATGTGCCACCAGCCCCAACAGCGAAATCAGCGTGACGGCGACCGCCAGCCAGACATAGAAGGCATAACCGCCCATGGCGAAAAACGCCGGCCAGGAATCGAATGCGGCATTCATGACTGACGCTCCTTATTCACCAGCCCGGCAACCCACGGGCGCTGGCGCTCCTGGAACAGAATCAAATTGCGCAGACGCATCAGCGTCAACGTAACGAACAACAGCAGGTAGCCGAGGATCGCCCAACGCAGCGGGGTGCGCATACTTGGCGCGATGGATTGCTGCATGTTGGTCGAGCCCTGATGCAGCGTATTCCACCATTCGACGGAGAAATGGATGATCGGAATGTTCACCACGCCCACCAGCACCAGAATGCCGGCGGCCCGGCCCGCCAGGCGGCGGTCTTCGAAAGCGTTATACAGCGCGATGACGCCCATATAAAGGAACAGCAGCACCAGCTCGGAGGTCAGCCGCGCGTCCCACACCCACCAGGTGCCCCACATCGGCTTGCCCCAGGCGGAGCCGGTCACCAGCGCGATAAAGGTGAACACCGCGCCGATCGGCGCCATCGCCGCCACCACGGTATCGGACATTTTCATCTGCCACACCAGGCCGATAAACGCCGCCACCGCCATCGAGGCATAGATGCCCATCGACCACATGGCCGCCGGCACGTGAATATAAATGATGCGGAAGCTGTCGCCCTGCTGATAATCCTTCGGCGCGAAACCAAAGCCCCATGCCCAGCCAAGCAGCAGGCAGGCCGCCGCCGCCAGCCCCAGCCAGGGGATAAAGCGGCCGCAGACGTGATACAGCCGTTCAGGCCGCGCCAGTTGATGTAACCATTTCCACATTGTCGTCAGTGCTCACGGTAATTTTTATGCGTCGGCCGCCCCGAGCGATCGAAACGGCGAAAATCTTCTGCAGGGTACGCTCTTGTCGGCCTTGCCCCGTCTGTTCATTCAATACGTTAGCTAGTGCACGCTCACTCGCAGCGCCGCTGCGGTGGCAAACGGTGCCAATGTCACGCTGCCCGCCAGCATCGCACCGAGTATCGCCAGGTAACCGTCAATCGGCATGCCCATCGAGGCGGCGTCGATCGCGCCGGTGGCGAAGATCAGCACCGGGATATACAGCGGCAGCACCAGCAGGCTGAGCAGCACGCCCCCTTTGCGCAAGCCGACGGTCAACCCCACGCCGATAGCGCCGATCAGGCTCAGCGTCGGCGTGCCGAGCAGCAGCGTACCCGCCACCGCCAGCCAGGTTTGCATATCGAGCGACAACAGCAGCGCCACCAGCGGCGACAGGATCAGCAGCGGCAATCCCGTCACGACCCAGTGAGCACACACTTTGCCCAGCACCGTCATCGGCAGCGGCGTCGGCAGCAGCAACAGCTGCTCCAGCGAACCGTCGAGAAAGTCGTCGCGAAACAGCCGCTCCAGCGACAGCAGCGAGGCCAGCAGCGCCGCCACCCACACGATGCCCGGCGCAATCCGCGCCAGCAGCTGCGGTTCAGGGCCAATCCCCAGCGGGAACAGCGTGATCACAATCAGGAAAAACCACAGCGGGTTGACGATCTCCGACCCTTTACGGCAGGCGATCTTCAATTCGCGACGCACCAGAGTCAAAAACATCACAAACTCCCCGCGTCGTGTTCCGCCAAACGAATTTTGCCCACCGTTTGGCTGACGCCGGCCAAATCCTGATGCGTGGTCAACAATACCATGCCGCCACGCTGCGCATGTTGTTCAAAAAGGCTAATCAACTCGGCTACGCCCTGTTTATCGATCGCCGTCAAGGGTTCATCGAGGATCCACAGCGGCGCCGCGCTGAGCCACAATCGCGCCAGCGCCACCCGCCGCTGCTGCCCGGCCGAAAGCTGCGCCACCGGCAGATCCTCGTACCCCACCAACCCGACCTGCTCCAGCGCGCGCCAGATGGCCTGATGCTCGGCCGCGCCGCGCACCGCCTGATAAAACTGCAGATTTTCGAAGGGTGTCAATACGGCTTTGATGCCCGGTTGATGGCCGATAAACAGCAAATCTTGCTGATACGCCGCGCGATCGCGCAGCGTGTTGCGCCCGCGCCAGCACACCTCACCGCCGTCCGGCCGCGCCAGACCGGCGAGGATGCGCAGCAAACTGGTCTTGCCCGCGCCGTTCGGCCCTTCTACCTGAATGATATCGCCCGGCTGAACCGAAAAGCTTAGCTCGCTAAACAGGATGCGCTCATCGCGCACGCAACTCAGACTTTTGGCTTCCAGCATCAGGGAACTCATATTTTTCTTTGGGATAGCGAATCATAGCATAAGCCTTTCCCCACACGCAGCCTGCGGCGGGCGCGCCGAGGGGCCAATATGGCGAGCAGGATCAAGAATGCGTGGAAAAAATCGGCGGATTTTAACTCTTGTTACCTTTTTCTGTATTTCGCCGCATTTTGGCCGGGCAACTACGCTTAATGACGTGACCTCACCCTTATTGAGCAGGAGCGACAGCATGAACGACCAGCAACGCCAGCAGCACGAGCCGGATGAGACAATGCAGGTAGAGAGCGAAGAGCAGGAACAGGGCAAACGCGAAATCGAAGTCAGGGAAGAGAATCTGCCGTCACGCGCGGCGGCGGTGCATGAACAGATCCGAATGGAAGGCGAAAAAGAGCTGGAGCGCGACGGGCTGGCGCTGCTGTGGTCGGCGATTGCCGCCGGGATGTCGATGGGCGCCTCGCTGGCGGCGAAAGGCATTTTCCACGCCCGCTTGCCGGACGATCCCAGCCGCTTTTTCATTGAGAACCTCGGCTACACCTTCGGTTTTATCATTGTCATCATGGCGCGCCAGCAGCTGTTTACCGAAAACACCGTCACGGCGGTGCTGCCCATTATGCATAAACCCACGCCGCGCAACCTGCTTATCCTGCTGCGCCTGTGGGGCGTGGTGCTGCTCGGCAATCTGATCGGCACCGCGCTGGCGGCGCTGGCGTTTACCCATATGCCGCTGTTCGACGCCGAAACGCGCCGCGCCTTCATCAGCCTGGGCGAAGAGGTGATGCGCCATACGCCGGGAGAAATGTTCGCCAACGGCATCCTGGCCGGCTGGATCATCGCCACCATGGTATGGATGTTCCCGGCCGCCGGCGCGGCGAAAATTTGGGTGATCGTGTTGATGACCTACCTGGTGGCGATTTGCGATTTGACGCATATCGTGGTCGGCTCGGTGGAGATCCTGTATCTGGTGTTCAACGGCGCGATTGGCTGGCAAGCATTCGTTTATCCGTTCGCCCTGCCGACGCTGGCGGGTAACATCATCGGCGGCACCTTTATCTTTGCGCTGATCAGCCACGCGCAAATCCGCAACGATTTGAGCGCCAAAAATAAGGCAGCGCGGCTGCAAGAGGAAAAACGGCGCCACGACGGAGAAAAACCGTGATCGCGGTCGGTTAGCCGAGGAAATTTCGGCGCGAACTGGCGAGGTATTGAGCAAACGCGCCGCTAAGCGCTTATTCTGCGGGTAAAAAAAGGTATAATGCCCCGGCAGCTTCGGTTGCCGGTCCGCAGCGTCCCCGTAGTTAAACGGATATAACAAGCCCCTCCTAAGGGCTAGTTACTGGTTCGATTCCAGTCGGGGACACCATTCTTTCTCATCAAGCCATTCCCCATCATCTGCACCCGCAATTCCCCTTTTCCCCTGTTCAGACCCGGTTTCTCCCGCGCCTTATGATGGGCATTAATTGAAAAACTTGATATCCGTCGGCGTTGAAATCGCCGCCGCTTCACCTCTGGCCTGCAACTCACCCTTCTCATCATCGAAATCGAACAGCGTAACGCTATTGGTGAACACATTCGTGACATAGAGGCGGTTGCCGTCGGCATCAAAAGCGAGCGCCCGCGGTTCAATGCCGCCGGCCTCATAGCGCGTCGGCACGCCTGGCAGACCGTCCCTGCCTATTTTAAATACCAGCAGGTGGTTATCGGTACCGCGATGGGTGGCAATAAGATATCTGCCGCTCGGGCTCAGGATAATAGCCCCGCCGCTTCTCTCCTCCGCCGAATCGAGGCCGCCGTTCAGTTTCACTTTCCCTCTCAGAGTCAATCGATTGTCGTTAACGGCAAACGCCTCGATCTCGCCCGCCATTTCAGTGATGACATACGCATATTCGCCTTCTGGCGAGAACACCATGTGCCGTGGACCGGCGCCGGGCGCAAAGCCGACATCGCGCGAAGCATCCGCCTGCAGCGGCTGCGCGTTATCCGGGCGATAGCGGTAGGCGTGCAACTTATCGCCGCCGAGATCCGCCGCGTACAGGTATTGGCCATCGCGGCTGAAGGTGGTGGAGTGCGCATGCCCGCCTTCCTGGCGCCCCTGCACGATGCCGGAGCCGGGTATAAACGGGTAATGCTGCACTCGTTCACCCAGTGTGCCGTCGCTGCGAATCGGCAATACCGTCACCCCCGCGCCGCCTTTGGCGACGGAGTAGTTGGCGACAAACAGAAACTTACCGTCCGGGCTGAGTGTGGCATGCGTCGGCTGCTGGCCCGCACTGCTCACCGTATTCAGCACCCGCACGCTGCCTGCGTCGTCTATTGCCAAGGCGGTCACCGTTCCCGCATCCTCTTCATTGGTGACATAGGCGAAACGACCATCGCGAGATTTTGCGATCCATGACGGGCTTTTCATCTTGATGACATTGAGCAGCGTTAACGTGCCGTCGACATTTACCCTCAGACGATAGAGCCCTTCACTGGGGAACGCCGGTTTCTGCACCGCGGGCGCATCCGGAATATGGGTCCAGGTACCGACTAACGCTATTTGTTGATGCTCCCGATTATTGGCCATCGCATTTCCTGAAAACATGAAGAGAGTTAATGCCAGCATTAATTGAATGACCTGCCAGCCTAAACCGGCAACGTTCACCCTGCCAGACACAGACAACGTTAAAGGTAGCATACCGAAAGCGTAATGGTGTTTATTCATTGAACCGGGGGATTTCTCTACACTCATGATGTCTCCTTTTCTCAACGCTACACCACAGGAATCAGTATATCGACATTAACAACTTCGCTGTTTAAATGCTCGTTTCTATATAGCTCAATAAAAAAGCTTTCCCTCATCTTGACATTAATGGCCGGCAGGTAAGCGTCATAGATGCTTTCAAAAAAATCAATGTACTCGGGCAACGCTCCCATAAAGGGAATAACAATATATTTCCCTCTGGGTATGTAGAAGTTAAAAATAGAGTGGAAAACCTCTTGTTCCTTACCATTTGAATGCCATTTACCCGCTCTGGTTTTTTCCACACCATAAGCTTTTCCATTCTTGCTTAACCATTTTTCATTAGTCTGCGTAATGTCACTGGCATCTCTGTATTTCCTTATGGAATGGAAAATCAATGCTTTGTACTGCTTTAACAACTCAATATCATCCGGCATGACCGTGTGATAAAAATAGGGCTTATTGTCATTGCCATACGGTGGGATCTGGATGGAGAAATCCCATCCCCGGCTGTTTCTAAAGCTGTTGGGCGTTTCGCCAAAGAAACGTTTGAATGCCCGCGTGTAACATTGCTGAGAGGCAAAGCCCGATGCCAAGGCGACATCCAGTATGTTCCCTTGATGTTGTTTAAGCAAAATTGCGGATCGGCTCAGCTTTCTGTGCCTGATATAAGTTCCGAGCGTCATACCAAAATAATGTTTAAACAGCCGTTGCAAATGCCATTTAGAGTACCCTGAGATAATAGACACTTTCTCAACGGAAAGGCCCTCTATAATATTCTTCTCCATATACTCTAATACCTGTAAAAGAATATCTTTCCGATAGTCCATGTGCGCTCCCTGTCTTTATAAAAATTGTGTCCTTTTCATTAAAATCGTTAACCAACCAAACCAAGTCATTAAGATTAATCCTAAAAAAAATCACCTTGGCAGCGCCATTTTTGCGGCATAGGAAAAGCCATTACTTAAATAACTGAAAATGATCATGTTATATAAATCCACCCGCAAAAAAACGGCAAAACAAAAACAACCCACATAAAATGCTCCCGTCAAAGATGCATTTACATCTCCAGGGAGAATCACACTTTTTGCCAATTGTTTTATCTTAACGTGTTTTTTTATACTCCACTGGCATGGCCGAATAGGAATTTCATCATCACAAATTAAATCGTGAATTTATTGTTTGGTCGGCTGATAAAATTATTGAACCTAATGCGAAGAAGTAGGAACAATGTCGAGGGAGGATGCGGTGGATAAACGCAAGGCCTTAACCTCGGGCCAGATAATCGCAGAGGTTCATAGCGCGTTTCTTTTTTATCTTTTCCCATACAAAGCAGAATCGATGTTTCAACAAACCTTGTTCGATGCCCTACGTTACCCTCCACGCCAATTGGGGCACCATTTATGCCTCGCTCTTCCCTCGTAACAGTGCCGTGTCTGCATACCCGTGCTTTGTTGCCACAGCACGGCAAAAAGCCCGGCTCGCCAGGCCGGGCTTTTCATTAACGGACTGATTAATCAGCCAGGTTGTCGATCTCTGCCGATCGGTGCTTGCGCAACAGATACAGCAGCAAAGATACCCGCCGCTCGGTGCGTTCCGGGGTATCCGGCGGCAGGTTGTAGCGCAAGGTGTAGCGCTCGTTGTTCTCGTTGCAAAAATCGATGACGAGCACGGGAGCAGACGCTCCCGCCACTTTTCGATAGTTCAGCGAGATGCACGACAGGTTTTTTCTCATCTCAACTTACCGCGACGGTACGGCGGGTTGATTCGGCAATCCGCCCCACGCCGGCGCTCAGCGCAGCGCCCAACAGCAGTATCAACAGTGAGCCCCATGCGGCGCGAGACAGTTGTTTGGCCGCTTCATCAGCCGCTTCACGCGCTTTCTGCTCGGCTTCGGCCTTGAGTTTTTCCACCTTCTGCACCGCCTGCTGATAAGCCTGGGCGTAGTTATCGACGATTTGGCTCGCTTCATCACGGCTCTTGCCGGTGCGTGCCGCAACGATATTCACCAACGCATCCTTGTCGGCCGCACTCAACGTCGGCTCACCGGACTGCTTGACGCGTTCGAACCACTGCTTAAGCTCGGTAGCGGCCTGCGCCGGATCGGCAGCCGCGTCCATGGCTGATTGCTTGCCGTCGGCGGTCGCCCTATCGGCCTTCTGTTCCAACCGAGCCGGATCCAATTCCGGCTTGCCGGTCTGCTTGAGCGTGGCGTTCAACTGATTCTCCAGGCTTCCCCAGTCCAGGCTGATACCCTTTTTATCCAGCTGTTGCTTGAGGCCTTCACCCACGTTTGGCGCTGCCGCCGCCAGGCCGCTGCCCGCCAGCGAGAGCCCTTTACCCACCGCGCTGCCCGCCAGCCCCACCACGCCGCTTGCTAATGAAACCATCAGCCAGGTGGTCAGCAAGGTGGTGATCGCCCAGCTCAGCAGGCCATGCAAACCGCCGCGGTTCGGCGCAGTGCGTCCGGCGACGAACGCGCCGGCGGCCAGCGATGCCAGCGTGGAAACCAGCAGCCAGATCCCGGTGCCGGTGCCAAAACCGCTCAGCGGATTGCCCTTTTGCATCATATCCACGGCCTGGGCACCGATAGCCGTACCCAGCACGCTGAAGATAAGATAAGTCACCAGCGCCACGGCACTCCCGGCCAATATCGAGCCCCATGACACCTGAAACGCAAAGCGATTTGATTCATAGACAGTGGTCATCGTTGTTCCTTATATTTTCTGGACAAGTGATTGCACGCACGGTGGATAACCGCGCAGACAAATTCAGTCTGCCGCGCGGCGGCGTCGGCCGTCCCAGTTCATTTGCGCCAGAATGCCTAGTGCATTCACACCCTGCGAATACGCACGTTATGCACTAAGCTGCTCAGCGAGTAGCGTAACCCGCGGCCCCGATCAGAGGCCGCTCCCCTTCTGTCTAGCGGAGAGCACATGAACCCATCCGTCCTGGCCAGCGAAACCCACCGCGGCCACCTGCAGCAAATCATCTCCGGCTTGTCCGACGGCGTGATCCTGACGGATACCGATCAAACGCTTCTCTGGGCTAACGAAGCCGCGTTGGCCATGCACGGCGTGAGCCACCAGAAAGCCCTGGGGGCTGATGCCGGCGAGTACGCGGCGCGTTTTGCACTGCGTTATCGCAACAACCACCCGCTGGCGCTGGAACAGTACCCGCTGAGCCGGGTTGCCGATGGCGAAACCTTCACCGATGTGGTGGTGGAGGTTCGGCAGGTCGACGATCCGGAGAGCTTCTGGGTGCACCGCCTGCGGAGCCTGATCATCACCGATGCGCAGGGGCAGCCGGAGCTGCTGGCGCTGATCCTGAGCGACGCAACGGAGTGGGCCAGCGCCGAACAGCGCTTTGAAAAAACCTTCAACGCCAATCCGGCGCCGGCGGTCATTTGTCGGCTAAGCGACCTGCGTTACGTCAAGGTCAACCAGGGGTTCCTCGATATGACCGGTTACCAGCGTGAACAGGTCATGGGGCGTTCGGTTTATGAACTCGACGTCTTGGAACAGGCAGAGCACAAAGAGCTGGCGGTTCAGCGCCTGGGGGAAGGCGCCACCATTCCGCAGATGGAGGCCGAGCTGAAACTGCCCGGCGGAGGAAGCAAGTTGGTGGTGGTTGCCGGTCAACCGCTGGATATCAATGAAGACGACTGCATGCTGTTCACGTTTACCGATCTCGAGCCCCGGCGCCTGGCGGAATCGGCGCTGCGAGAAAGTGAAGAGCGGTTCGCCAAGGCATTTCGCCTGAGCCCGGTGCCGACGCTGGTGTGTACCGCGCACGAGCGGCGCGTGCTGGACGTCAACGAAGCGTTCACCCGCACTACCGAGTACGACGCCGAAGCGTTAATCGGCAAAACGGTCGATGAGATCCAGTTTATTGACGATCCCGAGGCGAACCGCCGTTTGTTTGCCGCACTGGAAAAAAGCGGCAACGTTGAAGGGCTGGACATCCAAGTGCGAAAGAAAGGGAGCGAGCTAATCGACTGCGTGGCCTCGGCGGATGCCGTCAGTATCCATAATACGCCCTGCTACCTGCTGGTGCTCATGGACATTACCGAACGCAAACGCTCGGAGCTGGAGCTGGTCAATGCCATCGAAGAAGTGATGCAGGATGCCTCGTGGTTCAGCCAAACTTTGATCGAAAAACTGGCCAACGTAAAAAGCATCAACCGGCCCGACCAGGCTGGATTCACCGCCAGCGACCTCACGCCGCGCGAGCGCGATGTGCTGGAATTGATTTGCGAGGGGCTGCCGGACAAGAAAATCGCGGCGCGTCTCAATCTGGCGCTCAACACCATCCGCAATCATGTCGCGACGGTCTATTCCAAACTCGGCGTGCACAGCCGCAGCGAAGCCATCGTCTGGGCCAGAGAGCGCGGGCTGTTTACCGGCGGAGCGGCCTCCAGGAACGGCAAGTAGCCTGCAAATGCACTACCCGCACCGATGCAAACGCCCCTTATGAGCGCAGAGTGAAGTGCATAACATGGCGGTGCAAATGCAGGCTTTCGCTCTGTGCGAACGCCAAACGGATCGAACCTTAGGAGCACATCATAATGAACAGCGAAAAAGCCAATGGCATGATGGACAAAGTGGCGGGCAAAGCGCAGGAAATCGCAGGCGACGTCAGCGGTAACGAACGTTGGCAGGCCGAAGGCGTCACGCGCCAGGCAGTGGGCGCGCTGCAAGAAAAATACGGCGATGCCCTGAGCTGCGCCGGCAGTATGATGAAGAAAAACCCCCTCGCCGCGTTGGCACTCGTTGCCGGCGCAGGTTTGTTGGCCGGCCTGCTGCTGCGTCGCCGTTGATTAGCGCCGACGATCAACCTGCTTTTCCCTGAATGTTGTGCTCGGTGGGTAACCACTGGGCACGGTTCTCTGGCCAGGCGGGGCTCAGCGTTATCGATTGCTACCTCCATCTCGTTGGCATCCGGGCTTAACGCGTACTCAACGTCGCCATGCGACGGATGATTATGGCGAAACCGTTATATCCCGCAGGGAATATGAGCTTTTATCGTTCAGGCTGCGGTACACCGCCTTTACTCGCTGCTTAACGGCACCTCTTTTTATTATATTCGTCCTATTGCTGATTATCATCGCCCCCACCGCCTGTTATTTCCGGTTGTTATGCAATTCTCTTCAACATATCGAAATCCCTCGGCATAAAAACTGAATAGATCAATCAGGCTGGGTTTATCCTCCGCGCCATTAAATGTTAATATTGCCAGATTGTGCGCACGGAGAAATAGCATGTTCCCCAGTAAAAAACATTCACAGCGGGCGACCCCGCTGACCAGCTATCAATTTTCCCGGCTGCATACTTTTGAATGCGTCGCCCGCCATTTATCTTTTGCGCTGGCGGCGCAAGAATTGTCGATCACCCCCAGCGCCGTAAGCCACCGCATTAATTTGCTCGAAAAGGAATTGGGCTTTCTGCTGTTTCAGCGCTTTCATCGCAGAATTACCCTGACGCCGGAGGGCGAGCGCATGCAATGGGCGCTGGACAGTTCCTTCAACACCTTGAATCAGGAAATTCTGGACATTAAAAATCGCGAGTTGACGGGAACATTGACCCTCTACTCACACCCGTCTCTGGTGCAATGTCTGCTGCTGCCGCGCATCGGCGACTTTATCGCCCAGCACCCCACCATTCACCTCAACATTTTGACCGGGCAGGAAATCATCAACCTGGCCAACCGCGGCGTGGACCTGGCGATGTACTTCGGCAAACTGCCCTCGGGGCGGCATCTGGACGAGGCCTTTATGCAGGAATCGATGGTGCCGATTTGCACGCCGCAGTACGCCGCTGCACATAACCTGTACGATGCGCCGGAAAACCTGGCTCACTGTACGCTGCTGCACGATCGCTACAACTCCGGCGAAGATGAGTGGCAAACCTGGTCACAATACTTTGCGTTGGGGCTGGATACCGACAGTAAAAGCATGGAGTTCGACCGTTCCGATCTCGCGGTACTGGCCGCCACACGGCACCTTGGCGTCGCCATGGGGCGGCTTAATCTGGTGCAGGACTGGATCAAAAGCGGCGAGCTGATCATTCCGTTCACCGATATGACCGTGCCCTGCGAGCACTGCTATTTTACCTCGACCATTTCCGAGCGGCAGTGGCCCAAGATCCTCGCGTTTAAGCAGTGGATCATGAAAATCTCCCCTCTGGTCTGATGGCCAGAGGGTTAGCGCTCTACTTTGGGGGAATAAGAAAAATGCAGCGCGCAGGCGTAGAGCCGGCCGGCCTTTGAATAAGAGATGTATTTGCGGCTTTTATCCCAAGCCAGCAGGGAGTTATTGGCAAAATAATAAACCTCCAATTGCATCCCATTCGCCAACCTCGACCAGCCTCGGCTTCTTATCACGGTAAAATCACCGTTATCGCTGAGCGTAATCAGCGGCACGCCCCAGGCATAGCGGGATATTTGCAACTGAATAATGAATTGGCTTTCGCAGCTTATTTGGTAGTTCTGTACATCAACATCCATAATTTATATTTTTGGTGCCACCCTTCGGTCAAAATAAAGAAGATATGAACAACTCACCACGATTAACCCCAGCACGATCAGCACGGCACCCAATACAAACTCAATTTGCAGTGGTTCGCCGAGAATGGCGACCCCCGCCAGGATGCCGAATATCGGCGTCATAAAGGTGAGAATGCCCAGCGAGGAAGCCTGATAACGGCGCAGCAGTGAAAACCAGATCAGGTAGCTGAAAAACGACACGATCACCGTTTGGAACAGCAGGCTGCACCAGGCCACCGGGCTCAGGACGACGTGCAAATTGCCCGTCGCTATCGCCAGCAGCGACAGCAGCACGCAGGCGCCCGTCAACTGGAATAACAACGTCTGTTTGGCCGGGCACTCCGCCAGACGCGTGGTACGGATCACCAGGGTAGAACCGCCCCAGGCGATCCCCGCCAGCAGGCCATAGAAATCGCCTTTCAGCCGATCGGCTCCGCCACTTCCCTCAGCCATGCCAGATATGGCCAGCACCACGCCGCCAAAGGCGATGAGCATGCCCAGCCACTGCACCGGCGACAGACGCTCCTGAGGAAGGAGAAAATGCAGACCGAGGGCGGAAAATAGCGGCGCGGTGTACAAAAACACCGCCATATGCGAGGCGCTGGTGTAGCGCAGCCCTTCGGAGACAAAAAAGAACTCCAGCGCGAACAATGCCCCTACGCTCAAACCGGCGCTCAGCGTGGCGCGATTCCAGGTGAAACACTCGCCGCGGCAACGCGCCAACAGGTATACCCCCAGCGCGGCGAGGCCCGAGCGAATGGCAATTTGCAGCACCGCCGACACATCCTGCTCGGCGGCCTTGATCGCCACCTGCTGCATCCCCCAGATGGCGCAAAGCAGCACCATGGCGGCGGCGGCCCTGCCGTCAATACCGACTCTTGCATTCATAATAGAATTCTCGCCACCGTTGAAATAATCACAGGCCACCGTAGAATTATTCTTTATACACCACGATTTCCTGATAAAGTTTAATAACCTCACCATCGCTGTCGACAGAGTCGGTATATTCAGTTTGCTGCGCTAAATGAATCACCCTCCATCCTTTACGCGCCAATTCCGGGATCGTCAGGCGCCCCACGCCGCGGCAGGTAAACAGGGTATCGTCAGATAACCTGAGTTTGCTAACCTCTGCATAATCATAAGCTTGAGAATGGCAAACGTGCGACTCCGCCGCCATCGCCGGTAATGAAAACAGCCCCACCAACAACATTAACAGATTTCTCATGGCGACCTCCCAATCGCTTATTCCTGCCGACCGATTACGCAGAAGAAGGCAAACGTTAATACGGCGGTGACAGGCTGAAATTAATTATCTCTTGCACGACTAAAATTACAGGCTGACGCCAATGACTGACAAATGAAAAATATAAACCTTGGCGTTAGATGAATTCATCCGAATCGAGAGACATAAATAATGGCGCTTTTCACCGCACGAAATGGTCAAAAACCGGCCAATAATTAGCAAGAAAAGTAATTATTTATCTCACCGTTTATGTTACAAATGCCGCCCGCCGCTAAAACACCAAAAAAACCGTCAAAATGCGTGAAAACGCAGCGTTCTGCGCAAAACATCGGCATGGCGGCGCTGATGGGGCGGTCATACATAAAACAGGGATAACACATGGCAATGAAATTGCGCGTAGTGACTCAAGCGGTGGCGCTGGGTCTGGCGATCGGCAGCGCGTCGTTCGCCGCTCAGGCAGAAATCACTCTGCTGAAGCAAGATCCACAGGCCGGCGATCCGCTCAGCCGCCTGAACTTTACCGTTGGCGGCAGCATCCGTCCGCAGTTCAACAACATGACGGGCGACGGTGACAAGGGCTCGTATAAGCGTAACGGCTTCGATGGCGGCACCCGTTTCCGTTTCGCAGCGGACTACTACCTGTTCGACGATATCAGCTGGATCAGCTACTACGAGCTGGGTGTGAACATTCCGGCGCTGTTTGACTGGGATCACCACTATGCCGACGGCGCGAGAAACACCAGCCGCCGTATGCTGTATACCGGCCTGAAAAGCAACACCTGGGGCCAGATGACCTTCGGTCAGCAAAACAGCGTTTACTATGACGTGGTTGGCGCCAAGACCGATATCTGGGACTACGACATGCTGGCCCAGGCACCGGGCAACGGCATCAACGGCGACTACGACGGCTCTTACCGTTCACGCAAAATGCTGAAGTACAAGAACCGCTTCGGCGATGCGGACGTTTACGCCTCGTACCTGTTCAGCGACAGCGACTACCTGCCGGGCAACGGCCTGCGTTATAAGCGCAAAGGCGGCGGCTCACTGGGTGTGGATTACCACATTACACAGGATCTGACCTGGGGTACCGCCTGGAACTACACCCGCGCCGAAATGCGCAACCCGTCCACCAGCGGCAGCAAGAGTTATGACCAGAACATTTTCGGTACCGCCATCAGCTGGAAACCGGACAACTGGATGCTCACCTTCGGCGGCGGTTACTACAACGACTTCCTGACCACCAAGAAAGCCGACGTCAACAATTACTTCGCCGGCGATGCGTGGGGTATCGAATACCTGGCCGGTTATACCGTGCCGGTGGGCCAGTACGCGGTGAAATCGGTGATGCCGTACTTCATGGGCGACCGCCTGGAATACATCAGCGGCCGCAACTACCAGCGCATCGACAACGGCCTCGGGGTTACCGTACAGTTTGACTACGGTTTCCGCGTTGACGTAGAGCACGTGCTGACATCGAGCACCGACAACCTCGGCGATATGACCGTGGTCCGTCTGCGCTACGATTTCTGATTGCTCAGAACGTAAAAAAGGCCGCGCAAGCGGCCTTTTTCGTTGTTTGAAGCAGCGGTCAGAAGCCGCCGCGCGCCGAGCGCCCTACCGCTTCGCCCAGTTGCCATGCCGCCATGGCGTAATGGGTGCTGTGGTTATAGCGGGTGATAGCGTAGAAGTTCGGCAGACCGTACCAATACTGGTAGCCGGTGCCGACGTCCAGCCGCAGCAGGCTGGCCTCTTGGTTATCCCCGAGTGAACCCTGCGGGCTCAGGCCGGCTTCAGCCAGTGCGGCGACCGAGTAGCGGGTCTTGAAGCCGTTTTCCAACCCCGGCGCCTGGCCGTTGGCCTGAATGGCGACCGGCTCGCCCTTGGACCAGCCGTGCGCCTTGAAGTAATTGGCCACGCTGCCGATGGCATCGACCGGATCCCACAGGTTGATATGCCCATCGCCGTTGAAGTCAACCGCGTAGCTTTTGAAGGAAGAAGGCATGAACTGCCCATAGCCCATCGCGCCGGCGAAGGAGCCGCGCAGCTCGAGCGGATCGTCACCTTCGGTGCGCGACATCAGCAGGAAGGTTTCCAACTCACCGGCGAAGTAATCTGCGCGGCGCGGGTAGTTGAAGGCCAGCGTCGCCAGCGCGTCGATAATGCGGGTTTTACCCATTACGCGGCCCCAGCGGGTCTCCACGCCAATAATCCCCACGATGATCTCCGGCGGCACGCCGTACACCTGCCAGGCGCGCTGCAACGCATCCTGATATTGATTCCAGAACACCACGCCGTTTTGCACGTTATCCGGGGTGATGAACTTGTTGCGGTAGCGCAGCCAGGAACCGTTCGGCCCGGTTGGCCCCTGAGTAGACGGCGTCGGCGCCTGTCTGTCCATCAGCCGCAGCACCGAGTCCAATCGCCGAGCCTGCGCCAGCACGTCGTGCAGCTGCTGCCGGTCAAACCCGTGTTCCTGCACCATCTTATCGATAAAGCGCGCGGTATTCGGGTTATTGGCGAAATCCCCTCCCAGCGGCGCGCCGCTGTGCGCCGGGCTCAGCAAAAAGCCGCCCTTTACCGGGGTGCTCTGCGGCGTAGCGGTGGTACTGGGTTTCGGCGTGCTGCTACAGGCAGCAAGCAAGGTAATCAGCGGTAAAAGCGCAACCAGGTGACGCATCGGATATCCATAGCCATGCAAGAGATAAGTGGGAGTTATGTTAATGCATTGTTCAACGCGAACAAACAGGATTATGCCGCCAATGACCGCGTCAGGTAGCCAAACGTGCCAAATTGTGACGTTTTGCTCGGTGAAAGGACGCCCTGTGCGGCCGCGTGGAATCTCAACCGCAACTAAATGAGAAAAATTATCACCTTGACGCCCCCGTTTACCCCGCTAGAATGCCCGGCTGCTTGCCATCCGGCCTCCGCCGGGCGGCCAATGATGACGACAACGGACTGTGATGGAATCTCTCGGACAACTCACCAAAGACCTTTACCGCGGGCGCATCTCGCGCAAACCCTTTGTTTTCTCGCTGGCGATCTTCGCCGTTGGCATCGTGCTGCTGTCGTTTCTGTCGACCTATCTGGATAAAAACCATTTTCGCGCCCATGCGCACGGCGACACCGAGGAATTCGTCTCGGTGCTGCTGTATCTGCTGTGCATCATGGTGTGGGCGCTGTTCTGTTTTGGCCTGGTGGCGTGGTTTATGGCCAAAACCGCGTTTCGCCTTAATGATATCGGCCTGCCCGGTTGGGTGCTGGCCGTCACATGCTACGTTTGCTCGGTGCTCAACAACTACTCCCCCGGCCCGGTGGCGCGCTGGCTGCCGCTGTTCAGTCTGGCCGTCATGATCTGCGCCCTACTGTTGCCGCCCGACGGGCTGCGTCGCAAGCCGCGTGAACATGCCGATTGAGCGCCATTCCGCTCAAGGCTATGGCTATCCGCCGGCCGCGCCGTCACAATAGCGCCTCATTCAGGTTTCAATCAGGGATTGCCATGTACAGCCACTACCCCGCCCATTACACCTTCGATAGCGACAGCGACGCCTGGCAGATCGGTTTCCACGACTTCCCCGAGTGGCAATCTGCCTGCTATAAACGCGAAGACATCGAGCTGGAAGCGCAGGAAAGCCTGCTGGCCGCCATCGCCGCCGCGATGGATGAAGGTCTGCCTCTGCCCGCCCCTTCTCCTGCGCAAACCGATGACTTGAAAGTACACCTGCCGGCGCTGGTGGCGCTGAAGATCGAACTGCACAATGCCATGCTACGCAAAAACACCGGCAAAGCGGCGCTGGCGCGCAAGCTGGGATTCAACGGCGGGCAAATGGAGCGGTTGCTGGATATCGGCTACGCCTCGAAGGTTGAAGCGCTGGAGCAGGCGTTGTATCTGCTGGGCTACGAAGTGCGCGTGACGATAAGTGAAGTTTGCCAATAGGTTAGCAACAGGTAAGCAAAATATTATCCGCAGGGGCTAAATTTTCCTCCATTCGCGCCGATGTGATCGTTACCTAATCACTTGTCGCAACAACGAAGGCTAAAAATGGAGTGGAGTCGCCGTCATATTTGGGCCGTTATTCTGCTGTCTTGTCTCGTTTTTTGGGTCATTTTGGCGACCGGCATCAACGCCGTCGCCTGAGCGCCCGCCGCTGCATTGCTTCATCCCCTATTTAACAGCCCGCCACGGCGGGCTAGTTCCTGTCGCCCGCCCATAAAAAGCGTTATAAAACAGCGCGCCCTGTTCAAAAAACAGCCGAAAATTGTGATCAAAAACACAGTATTGAAATCAGACCAGTATTGAGAGTACATTAGCGCCGATCCTGTCGCGGTTCGGATTTTACCTCACGGAGCATGAGGCGCGACAACCGGACAGCCCGCGCTCGAGGACGTTGTTCTTTCGCTTGGAAGAATCCGCCCGACAAGCAGGCTGCCCATAAAATACTCAGCACAACAATCGGGATCATTGCTGGCGAGGACTCCAGACAGGAGTTGTTCAGTGAAATATTTTTTGATGGGCGTGTCATTCATGCTGGTTGCCTGGGTTGGCACCTTCATGTTGATGGTTGCCTGACGGTAGCCAGACCAGGAACACAGCCAAAGGGACGCGCAAGCGTCCCTTTGTCGTTTCTGTTAACGATCATTTGCCCGGCATCATGCGGCGCAAGGTGTCGTCCTTACGCAGGTAGTGATGAAACAGCGCCGCCAACGCATGTGCGCCAATGATAAAGTAGCCGATATTCGCCAGCGTCTCATGAACCGTTTTGACCAGCCTGCGCATCACCGGATCCGGCGTCACCCACTGCGGCATCGGCCAGCCCAGCAAAGACCACGATTTCCCGCCGTAGGCCAGGGTTAACATGCCCAGCAACGGCAACATCAGGAAGACCACGTACAGCAGCCAATGGAAGATCTTGGCGCCCACTTCCTGCCATTCCTCCAGCGGCGGCGTGGTCGGCGGCGTCGCGTGGAAAGCGCGCACCGCCAACCGAATCAGCATCAGGGCAAAAACCGAAGCCCCAAAATTAAAGTGCAGATTTTTGACCATCGGCGCCCACGCTTCCGGCACCGAGTCTTTCAGCAACATCGCCGCATAGGTGAGGATCACCATCAGCAAAGTCAGCCAATGTAAAACGATTTGCGATCGCGCGTAGCGGTTGCTCATACACTCTATCCAAAAAATAAAATTCAGCGTAATTGAGCATAATGGGGAAATGATGAAGAAAACCTTGGGACGGAAAAAATAAGGCCGGGCGAACGCCCGGCCTGACAGGATTATTTGGCGCTGCCGGCCTTGCCCGGTTTCAGCAGCCCGTCCGCGCGGAACATCGCCTTGATGCCGCGCACCGCCTGGCGGATGCGATCCTGGTTCTCGATCAGCGCGAAACGCACGTGGGTATCGCCGTAGTCGCCGAAGCCGATGCCCGGCGAGACGCAGACCTTGGCTTCCGCCAGCAGGCGTTTGGCAAATTCCAGCGAACCGAGGTGGGCATAAGGCTCGGGAATTTTCGCCCATACGTACATCGACGCCTTCGGGTTTTCCACCATCCAGCCGGCCTCGTGCAGCCCCTTCACCAACACGTTGCGGCGCTGCCGATACTGCTCGGCGATATCGCGCACGCACTGCTGATCGCCTTCCAGCGCGGCGATGGCCGCCACCTGCAGCGGCGTAAAGGTGCCGTAGTCGTGATAACTCTTGATGCGCGCCAGCGCGCTGACCAGTTCAGGGTTACCGACCATGAAACCGATGCGCCAGCCGGCCATGTTGTAGCTTTTCGACAGGGTGAAGAACTCCACTGCAATGTCTTTCGCCCCCGGCACCTGCATGATCGACGGCGCTTTCCAGCCGTCATAGACGATATCGGCATAGGCCAGATCGTGGATCACCAGCACGTTGTACTGCTTGGCCAGTGCCACTACCCGCTCGAAGAAATCCAGCTCTACGCACTGCGCGGTCGGGTTGGACGGGAAGCCGAGGATCATCATTTTCGGGCGCGGAATGGTTTCCCGAATGGCGCGCTCCAGCTCACCGAAGAAATCCACACCGTCCACCAGCGGCACCGAGCGCACCTGGGCGCCGGCGATCACCGCGCCGTAAATGTGGATCGGGTAGCTGGGGTTCGGCACCAGTACCGTATCGCCGTGATCAAGGGTCGCCAGCATCAGGTGCGCCAGCCCCTCTTTCGAACCGATAGTGACGATGGCTTCGCTTTCCGGATCGATATCCACCTGATAACGATCGGCATACCAGCGCGAAATGGCGCGGCGCAGGCGTGGAATGCCGCGCGAGGTAGAGTAACCGTGGGTATCGTCGCGCTGGGCGACGGCGCACAGTTTTTCCACGATGTGCGGCGGCGTCGGGCCGTCGGGGTTCCCCATGCTGAAATCGATAATATCCTCACCGCGACGGCGTGCGGCCATCTTCAGTTCGGCGGTGATGTTGAATACGTAAGGGGGAAGGCGTTCAATGCGCGTAAAACGGCGCTGTGGACTGTTATCAGCCATAGGGGATTCCTCGATAGACGTTAGCGCCCGGACCGTCCGAGCGACGCTGGCCAGCGAACTGACCGAATATCGAACATAGCGCAGCGCCGACGAGCTTGTCGATACCTGGCGCGATATTTTTATTTGCCGCCCTGAAACTCCGCCGCCAACAGCCCGAACAGCCAGTCATCGCACCACTGATCCGCCAGACGGTAGTTGTCGCGCAGCGTGCCTTCCAGCTGAAAACCGCACGACTCCAGCAGGCCACGCGAGGCGAGATTGCCCACGGTCACGGTGGCGGTCAATTTGTGAAAACCGCAGGCGTTCACCGCAAAATCCAGCACTGCCCGTAGCGACTCCTTGCCATAGCCCTTGCCCTGGCCGGAAGGCAAACTCCCGTATCCCACTTCCGCCTGCCGATACGGCGCCCAGTGCGGACGAAAGCCGGTAATGCCCACCGCCTCTCCGCTGTGCTTCTCACGCATCACCAGACACAACCACTGCTCGCCGTGTTTGTCCCAGGCCGGCAGCCGCTCTTCGAACCGTGCGCGGATCTCCGCTTCGCTGCGCGGATCGGAGATGTAACGGATCACCTCGGGATCTTGGTACAGGCGCAGAAACAGCGGCCAATCCTCGACGGTTATCGACTGTAAGTGCAGACGTTCAGTGACCAGCTTCATAAAATCTCCGAAAAACGAAAAAGAGGAACTTACGAATGAAAGATATCTCTTTATTTTCCCCGATTGGTTGCCGATAATCATTCACGTTAAAACCACAAAACCTTAACGTCTTGCCCGATTCCCTACAACTGCCCGCCGCCGTTATCCACGCGGCACCAGGAGAACACCATGGCCTCTTTAGTCATCGACGATATTCCGCAGACGATCGTTAACGTCAAGCGCCAGTTGCGCCAGGCATTGCCGAACTACCGCGACGTCTTTCTAGCGCTGGAAGAGAACATCCGCGGCCAGGTCGAACAGATCCGCCGCGAGCTGGCCGCCGGCCATAATCCGGTGCCGCAGATCGACGCAGAAGATATCCTGCAGCAGCGCGTCAGCGAGCAGCAAATAGCGCTGATCAAACAGCGCGGCGCCTGCGCCATTCGCGGCGTGTTCCCCCGCGCCAAGGCCGAAGGCTGGAACAGGGAAATCGGCGACTACCTTGAGCGCAACAACTTCGTCGAACGGTTGAAAAACGCCGCCGAAGACAACTATTTCGGCAAGTTGGCCGCCAGCAAGCCGCAGATTTACGGCATCTATTGGTCAAAACCGCAGGTTGAAGCGCGGCAGGATGCGCGCATGCATGCGGTGCAGGTGTTCCTCAACAGCCTGTGGGCCACCGAGAGCAACGGCAAACAGCATTTCGATCCGACCCGCGTCGCCACCTACGCCGATCGCACCCGCCGCCGCCCGCCGAACTCCTCGTCGCTGGGCCTGTCACCGCACGTCGACAGCGGCACCATTGAGCGCTGGCTGGACGAAAACTTCCGCTATGTATATCGCCACGTTTTCTCCGGCGACTGGCAGCAGTACGATCCCTTCGCCGCCGACGGCCGCACCGAGGTGCGCGAAATAGCCTCCCCGGCGGTCTGCTCGATGTTCCGCACCTTCCAGGGTTGGACGGCGCTGACGCCGCAGCGCACCAACGCCGGCACGCTGAACCTGGTGCCGATCGCCAACGCCATGGCCTATGTGTTGCTGCGCGCGCTGCAGGACGACGTCGCCGACGACGATCTGTGCGATGCGGCACCGGGCCGCGCGCTGTCGATCTCGGAAAAGTGGCATCCCCTTTTATTAAGTGGGATTTCCCCCATTCCCGATCTGGAGCCGGGCGACACGGTCTTTTGGCACTGCGATGTGATCCACGCGGTGGAGAACGAGCATAACGGCGAGTTCGACAGCAACGTGATGTACATCGCTGCCGCGCCGGGCTGCGAGAAAAACGACGCCTATCTGCAGCGCCAGCTGCCGAGCTTTATCGACGGCAGAACGCCGCCAGACTTCGCCCCTGACGACTTCGAGGTGGATTTCGACGGCCGCGCCACCGTCGACCTGCTGACGCCACTGGGCAAAGCGCAGCTCGGCATGGGCTGATCCCCCGCCCGTGGCGCACGCCACGGGCCCCTTTCGCTGTGGTATACTGCCGCCATCCGTAAGCCGCAGCGAGAACCCGTCGTGCACCCTTTTTTTGAAATGCTGTTGGCGGTGTTTGATCGCGCCGCGCTGATGTTGATCTGTCTGTTTTTCCTGACCCGCACCCGGCTGTTCCGCCAACTGCTGCAAAAAGAAGACCATACGCCGCTCGAGCTCGGCATCGTCACGGCGATCTTCTCGCTGTTCGCGCTGTTCAGCACCTACTCCGGCATCAACGTCGAAGGATCGCTGGTTAACGTGCGCGTCATCGCCATCATGGCCGGCGGCATCCTGTTCGGCCCCTGGGTGGGGATCGTCACCGGCATCATCGCCGGCGTGCACCGTTATCTGATCGACATCGGCGGCATCACCTCGGTGCCTTGTCTTATCACCAGCATCATCGCCGGCATCAGCGCCGGTTACATCAACCTCAAGGTGAAAAAAGAGCAGCGCTGGCGTGCCGGCATCGTCGGCGGCATGCTGTGCGAATCCCTCACCATGCTGCTGATCGTGCTATGGGCCAAGCCGACCGAGCTTGGGCTGGACATCGTGTCGCAGATCGCCCTGCCGATGATCCTCGGTACGGTGTGCATCGGCCTGATCGTGCTGCTGGTACAGAGCGTCGAGGATGAGAAAGAAGTGATCGCCGCGCGCCAGGCCAAACTGGCGCTGGATATTGCCCACAAGACGCTGCCCTATTTCCGCAACATCAACAGCGAATCGCTGGCCACCATCTGCGATATCATTCGCCAGGACATCCGCGCCGACGCGGTGGCGATCACCGATACCCACCAGGTGCTGGCCTACGTCGGCGTAGGGCGTGAAGCCTACCCGATCGGCCGCGAAGGGCTGAGCCGCGTCACCCGCGAAAGCATTCGCCACGGCAAAATCATCATCAAGAACAACCTGGAAAACCCGGCCGCGCCGCAGATCCATTCGCAGCTGGTGGTACCGCTGTGGGAAAAAGGCGAAGTGACCGGCGCGCTGAAAATCTACTACTGCCACGCCCACCAGATCACCAACACACTGAAGGTGATGGCGGTCGGGCTGTCGCAGATCATCTCCACGCAGATGGAGGTTTCGCGCATCGAACACCTGCGCCAGATGGCGGATAAAGCCGAAATGCGCGCGCTGCAGAGCAAGATTAACCCGCACTTCCTGTTCAACGCGCTGAACGCCATCTCTTCCTCCATTCGCCTGAATCCGGACACCGCGCGCCAGCTGATCATCAACCTGTCGCGCTACCTGCGCTACAACCTGGAGCTGAACGACGAACTGATCGATATCCGCAAGGAGCTGCACCAGATCCAGGATTACATCGCCATCGAACAGGCGCGTTTCGGCGCCAAGCTGACGGTAATTTACGACATCGACGACGACGTCTCGGTGCGTATTCCGAGCCTGCTGATCCAACCGCTGGTGGAGAACGCCATCGTGCACGGCATCCAACCCTGCAAGGGGAAAGGGGTGGTGGTGATCGCGGTGAAGGATCAGGGGGACCGGGTGAAGATCTCGGTGAAGGACACCGGCCACGGCATCAACCAGGACACCATCGACCGGGTGGAGCGCAACGAGATGCCGGGCCACAATATCGGCCTGCTTAACGTGCATCACCGCGTGTCGCTGCTGTACGGCGAGGGATTGCATATCCGCCGCCTGGAGCCGGGCACCGAAATCGCGTTCTACATCAGCAAAAACGGCGGCAAGCTGCATCAGGAGCCGAGCGCGCCGCCGGTCGGGGAGGCCTCATGAAAGCCATCATCGTGGAAGACGAATTCCTCGCGCAGGAAGAACTCAGCTACCTGATCAAGAAACACAGCAATATCGATATCGTCGCCACCTTCGAGGATGGCCTCGACGTCCTCAAATACCTGCAGACTCACCAGGTCGACACCATTTTCCTCGATATCAACATCCCGTCGCTGGACGGCGTGTTGCTGGCGCAAAACATCAGTAAATTCGCGCATCGCCCGTCGATCGTGTTCATCACCGCCTATAAAGAGCACGCGGTGGAAGCGTTCGAGATCGAAGCGTTCGACTATATCCTCAAGCCCTATCACGAGGCGCGCATCGTCACCATGCTGCAAAAACTGGAGGCGCTGCACCATCGCCCCGCCGGCGCGACGGAGCCGGCCAGCGCGCCGAGCCGCGGCAGCCATAGCATCAACCTGATCAAAGACGAGCGGATCATCGTTACCGACATCAACGACATCTATTACGCCGCCGCCGATGAAAAGGTGACGCGGGTCTATACCCGCCGGGAAGAGTTCGTGATGCCGATGAACATCACCGAGTTTTACGGCCGGCTCCCGGAAGAACATTTCTTCCGCTGCCATCGCTCTTACTGCGTTAACCTGGCGAAGATCCGCGAGATCGTCCCCTGGTTCAACAATACCTACATTCTGCGGCTGAGCGATCTCGAGTTTGAAGTGCCGGTCAGCCGCAGCAAGGTGAAAGAGTTCCGCAAGCTGATGCGCCTGTAAGCGCTTACCAGCGCGGGCCCGGACGGTAGTAATAGCCGGGCGGCGGCGGTGGCGGCATGCGGTAATGCGGCCGATCTCGCCAGTCGCGCCGCGGTGGCCCGTAGTAAATCACCCGGGGCGGCGGGCCGTAATAGTACCCGCGCGGGCGTTCATACCGGTGATGATCGGCCCACCAACGCGGATCGCGCCAGCGATAGCCGTCCCAGTAGTGGCCGCGATTATCGCGATCGCCGATATGCAACGACAGGCCCGGCACGTTCACGCCGATGGACACGTCGGCCTGGCTCGCCAGCGGCAGCGCCAGCAGCGCGGCCAGTAACAACAGCGTTTTTTTCATTTCATGGACTCCTGCAGAGCGGACCTCGTCCGATCGCAGATAACATAGTCCCGCGCTCGCCGCCGCTCTATAGGCGCAATGCCGATTTACGCCTTTCAGACGCATCCTTCACAATTTCACCACAATCGTTCACCGGCGATTAACAATAAATCGTTGATATCTTTGATGTAGATCACGTGTCACCCCCGGCATTTCACGCGCTTTTCGGCGCAAAAACGGCAACTCACGCCGCATAACATGCATTTCATTCCTTCCGTCGTGCAACTCATTCCCGATCCGCCGCCCGCCGGGGGTGCCGGCCATATAATAAGCCCATACCGCGGGAACACAGATTCACCCCGCAAATTTCAGCCAACGGCTCACGCCCGGCAACGCACACACAGGAAGGAGACCGGCCATGAACACCAAACCGGCAAATCGCAGCTTAATCGTTCTCGGCACCATCATCTGTCAGATGGGTCTGGGCACCATCTACACCTGGAGCCTGTTCAACCAGCCGCTGGTCGACAAGTTCCACTGGGGGCTGGCAGACGTCGCCACCACCTTCTCCATCACCAGCTTCTTCCTGGCCTTCGCCACGCTGTTCGCCGGCAAGCTACAAGAACGCTTCGGCATCCGCAATCTGACGCTGTGTTCCGGCATCCTGGTCGGCCTGGGTCTCATCGCCAGCGCCCACGTCAGCTCGCTTGACATGATTTACCTGCTGGCCGGCGTGGTGGTGGGCTTTGCGGTCGGTATCGCCTACATCTCCACCCTGTCCAACCTGATTAAGTGGTTCCCCGCCAACAAAGGCCTGATTTCCGGCATCTCCGTCGGCGCCTTCGGCAGCGGTAGCCTGCTGTTCAAATACGTCAACGCCGCCCTGATCGCCGACGTCGGCGTTTCCGGTGCCTTCTTCTACTGGGGTGCCATCGTGATGGGCCTGATCGTCGTCGGCTCCCTGCTGCTGAAAGAGCCGGTGCTGGCGACCAACGCCGCACAGCCAGGCGCCAACGGTCTGGGTAACGACTACAGCGTGCGTCAGATGCTGGCCACCAAAGAAGCCTACCTGCTGTTCACCATCTTCTTCGCTGCCTGCATGAGCGGTCTGTATCTGATTGGCATCGTGAAAGACATGGGCGTTCAACTGGCCGGGATGGACTTGGCCACCGCCGCCAACACCGTGTCCGCCGTCGCCATCTTCAACACCGCCGGCCGCATCATCCTGGGTACGCTGTCCGATAAAGTGGGCCGCATGCGCGTCATCAGCTTCACCATGCTGGTTACCGTGCTGGCGATTGTCGCCCTGAGCTTCATGACTCTGAACCACACGCTGTTCTTCATCTGCGTCGGCGCGGTGGCCTTCTGCTTCGGCGGCAACATCACCGTGTTCCCGGCGATTGTCGGCGACTTCTTCGGCCTGAAAAACCACAGCAAGAACTACGGCATCATCTACCAGGGCTTCGGCCTGGGCGCGCTGGCCGGTTCGTTCGTCGCCAAATACTTCGGCGGCTTCCACGCCACCTTTATGGTGATTGGCGTCCTGTCCGCCGCTTCTCTGCTGATTACGCTGTTCATCAAAGCGCCGAAGGCGGTGGCAGCGGAAACGGTAGAAACCGCCCAAACGGCGGAGCTGGCCAAAGCCTGATACCCCACGAAAACGACAAGGGGCGCAATCTGCGGATTGCGCCCCTTTTTTTATCGTGCCGCCGCGTTGCTTACAGCTGCATGCCCAGCGTCTGGCGCAGATGCGCGCCGGCCCCCAGCAGGCCCGGTTGGCCATGGGTTATCATGAACACCGGAATGTCTCGCACATAGTCGCGGAAGCGCCCCTTGTCTTCGAAAGCGGCGCGGAAGCCCGAGGCCTTGAAGAATTCCATAAAGCGCGGCACGATGCCGCCGGCGATGTACACGCCGCCAAAGGTGCCCAGATTCAGCGCCAGGTTGCCGCCGAAGCGCCCCATGATCACGCAAAACAGCGACAGCGCACGGCGGCAGTCGATGCAGCTGTCGGCCAGCGCCCGCTCGGTAATGTCCTTCGGCTCCAGTTTCTCCGGCAGGCGGTTGTCCGCCTTGACGATGGCGCGATACAGGTTGACCAGGCCCGGCCCGGACAGCACGCGCTCGGCGGAAACGTGCCCCACTTCACCGCGCAGCACCTCCAGAATAATGTCTTCTTCTTCGCTGTTCGGTGCGAAATCGACATGGCCGCCCTCGCCCGGCAGGCTGACCCAGCGGCGATCGACCTGCACCAGGTGGGCAACGCCCAGCCCGGTGCCGGCGCCGTACACCGCGATCGGTTTGCCCGGCTGCGCATCGCCGCCGCCAAACTGCAGCACGTCGTCCGGCGAGAGCATCGGGATCGCCATCGAGACGGCGGTGAAATCGTTGATCACTTCCAGATGACTCAACCCCAGGTTGGCCTTCATTTCTTTGATAGAGAACGCCCAGCTGTGGTTGGTCATCGCGACCCAGTCTTCCGTCACCGGGCAGGCGATCGCGATACAGGCGTCCTGCACCTCGATATCGCACGCTTTCAGGTAGTGGCGGATCACCGCCTCCAGGCTGTCGAACTCCAGGCCGGAATAGGTTTTCGCCTGGGTAATCTCACCCGTCGCAACAGTGCACAACGCCAGGCGGGCATTGGTGCCGCCAACATCACCCACGAGGGCATAGGTCATTGATTTCGTCTCCGCAAAATGAAAAATAAAAAGCTGCCCACACTGTAAAATCCTGCTGCGAAAACAACAATCACCCGCCTCGGATCTGCGCCCCAATAGCGATCCGGATCACAAAAAACGTTTCAGCTTGCCCGTGATGCCGCGATTTGAAACAAATTGCGGCAAAAAACGCGCCGCCGCGACTGTTAACCGTCATCGACGCCGGGCAATATCAATGCGTGCCTGCGCGCCGATAGTCTGGCAAGCTGTGGCCACTGCCCAACCACCCGCTCTCCCTGCCCTGCATGGAGGCATCGACAAGGGATTATCCATGCTGCATCCGCGCGCCAATGCCATGTTGGCCTTTGCTTTGCCTGCGCTGATTATCGGTTCCGCCTCCAGTCTGGTGCTGCTATTGATGATGAAAGTCGCCGCTACGCTGCAGCAATGGCTGTGGGTGACGCTGCCCGACGCGCTGAGCCTGGATGCCCAGGCACCCTGGTGGCCGCTCGGCATGCTGACGCTGACCGGCGTGGCGGTCGGCCTGATCGTGCGCTACATGCCGGGCCACGCCGGGCCGGATCCGGCGACGGAATCGCTGATCGGCATGCCGCTGCCGCTCTCCGCCCTGCCGGGGCTGGGATTGGCGCTGATCGTCGGCCTGGCCGGCGGCGTCAGCCTGGGGCCGGAAAACCCGATCACCGCCATCAATATCGCGCTGGTGGCGGCGGCGGGGGCGCGCCTGCTGCCGAAGGTGCCGCGCATGGACTGGATCATCCTGGCGGCCGCGGGCACCATCGGCGCGATGTTCGGCACGCCGGTCGCCGCCGCACTGATCTTCTCGCAAACCCTGGCGGGCAATAACGAAACGCCGCTGTGGGATCGGCTGTTCGCCCCGCTGGTGGCCGCCGCCGCCGGCGCGGTCACCACCCAGATGTTCTTCGTACCCAATTTCGCCCTGCAGCTCGACGCCTACGACGTAACGCGACTGCCGGACATCTTCAGCGGCGCCATCGTGGCGCTGATCGCCATCGCGCTCGGCATGGTGGCGCTGTGGTGCTTCCCACACGTTCACCGCCTGTTCCATTCGATGAAGAATCCGGTGTTGATGTTAGGACTGGGTGGCTTTGTGCTGGGCCTGCTGGCGCTGGTGGGCGGAGAGATTACCCTGTTCAAAGGGCTGGATGAAATGAAGCGCCTCGCGGCAGACGGCAACTATTCGGTGCCGGCGCTGTTGACCGTTACCCTGACCAAGCTGGCGGCGCTGGTGATCGCCGCCGCCAGCGGCTTTCGCGGCGGGCGCATCTTCCCAGCAGTGTTCGTCGGCGTGGCGCTGGGGCTGATGCTGCACCAGCACGTTCCGGCGGTGCCGGCGGCGATCACCGTCTCCTGCGCCATTATGGGGCTGGTGCTGGTGGTCACGCGCGACGGCTGGCTCAGCCTGTTCATGGCAGTGGCGGTGGTGCCGGATCTGCACCTGCTGCCCGTCTTATGCATCGTGATGCTGCCCGCCTGGCTGACGCTGGCAGGCAAACCGCTGATGCTGGTGAACCGCCGGCAACCGCCGCACGACGATTAGTCCAGCGCGAACGCGGCGGCAGCGCGGGCGTGGATCGCGGTGGTGTCGAACACCGGCACCGACGCATCCCGCTCACTCACCAACAACCCTATCTCGGTGCAGCCGAAAATAATCCCCTGCGCGCCCTGTTGCTCCAGGTCGCTGATGATCCGGCGATACTCATCGCGCGAGGCGTCGCGAATGTTACCGAGGCACAGCTCGTCATAGATGATGCGGTGCACGATGTCACGATCGGCGCTGACCGGCGTCACCACATCAATGCCGTGCAATTCCTGCAGGCGGCCGCGGTAGAAGGTCTGCTCCATGGTAAAACGCGTACCCAGCAGCCCGACGCGGCGAATGTTTTTTTCCCGCACCTGCAGCGCCGTGGCGTCGGCGATGTGAATCAGCGGCAGGCCGCTGGCCTGCTCGACCGCCTCCGCCACCTTGTGCATGGTGTTGGTGCAGATCACGATGGCTTCGGCGCCGGCGGCGCGCAAAGCCACGGCGGCCTCGGCCAGCAGCCGGCCGGCACCATCCCAATCGCCCTGATGCTGCAAGCGTTCAATTTCCTGAAAATCGACGCTGTAGAGCACGATTTTGGCCGAATGCAGCCCGCCGAGGCGCGCCTTTACCTGCTCGTTGATGGTGCGGTAATACGGAATGGTGGATTCCCAACTCATGCCGCCCAGCAGACCCAACACTTTCATCCTTCGTTCCTCAGCATTTCCGACGATCCTCTGACCTTACCTGAGAATCGCCGGGCTGACGACGCCTTATTTGGCGCCGGAATTGATCGGCTGGCGCGCTTCGAACCAGCGCTGGCGCAGCGTGTCGTACAGCCAGTTATAGGCCATGGTGTACGGCAGGAAGAACAGGAAGAAACCGATTTCCAGCATAAACGCCTGCGCCCAGGAGATACTCAGCATCCAGGCGGCGATCGGCACGCCGATCAGGATAAAACCGGCTTCAAAGCCGACGGCGTGCAGCGCACGCACCTTCAGGTTACGCACCACCCGGCTGACCGGCCACAGGCGGTCGAACACCGTGTTGTAAACCATGTTCCACAGCATCGCGACGGTGGAGAGCATCACCGCCAACGCACCGACCTGCACCATTGAGCGGTTCAGCAGCCACGCGCCCAGCGGGGCGCAAACCATCACGGCGATGGCCTCGAAACCGACGGCGTGGACGATACGTTCAATGAGAGACTTGTTTTGCAGTTGCATACATCACCTTTTTTTCAACAGTTGTTGCGAAAGCCAGGTGATTATCATCGCTTTTTTGGGTAGATTAAAAATAGGTTCCATCGATAAAGTAGATACATATGCACTATTCACCGGAAGCGTTACAGGCGTTCGTGGAAGCCGCCGCCCTCGGCTCATTTTCCGCCGCCGCGCGCAAGCTGCGTAAAAGCCAATCCACCGTCAGCACCGCCATCGCCAATCTGGAGGCCGACCTGGCATTGACGCTGTTCGATCGCAGCGCGCGCCAGCCGGTGCTCACCGCCGCCGGCCGCAAAGTGCTGGGGCATGTACAGGCGATCCTCGCGGCCAGCGAACGGCTCGACGCCCTGAGCATTCAACTGGCGGGCGAGGTTGAACCGCGCCTGAGCATGGTGTTTTCCGATACCTACCAGCCCAAGCATCACGATCGGTTGATGCAGCTGTTCGAACAGCGCTACCCGGAAATTGAGCTGGAATGGATGATTGCCGAGGAAGGCGACGTTATCGATCTGCTGCAGAGCGGCCGCGCACATTTGGGCATGGTGGAAGTGCAAAAACGTTATCCGCCGGATATCGCCTTCTCCCGGCTGCCTGAGCAGACCGAAATGGGGCTGTTCGTCGCCCATCAGCATCCGCTGGCGCAGGTCGCCGCGCCGACGCCAGAGCAATTGTCCAGCACCCGCCAACTGATCCTGAATACCTACACCGGCGCCGAGGCGGCCAGACAGGGTGGCCTGGTCTGGTCGGCGCCCAGCTATCTGCTGTTGCTGGAGATGGCGGAACAAGGATTCGGTTGGGCAGTGTTGCCGCACTGGCTGGTGCAGCAATACGGCCACGGCAGGCTCACCCAGCTGCGGCCGCGCGGCTGGCCAAAACTGATTTCGGTGGATGCGGTATGGTCCAAACTGACCCCGCCGGGCCCGGCGGGGTTCTGGATGCTGGAGCGCCTACTGGGCGATACCCTGCCCTAAGCGGCGGCGTTGCGCGCCTGAATGGCGCGGGAGACGGTATCGAGAAGTTCCGGAATGTCCATCTTCGGCAGCATCACTTCGATGAAGGCCAGCCGTTCGTCGTCCGCTACCTCGCGCAGCGCCTGACGCAATCCGTCCGGATCGCTGACCCGCAACGCCTTCACCGGCCGCTCACCGGCCAACGCCGACGGCAGCTGCGTCCAGTTCCAGCGCGCGATGTCGTTATAACGTTGCTCCGGCCCGTGGATCGCGCGTTCAACGGTATACCCCTGATTGTTCAGCACGAAGATCACCGGCTTAAGCCCGTCGCGCAGCATCGATCCCAGTTCCTGCACGGTCAACTGCGCGGCGCCGTCGCCGATCAGCAATACTGCCCGGCGCTGCGGTTCGGCAGTCTGCACGCCGAACGTCGCCGGCAGGGTATAGCCGATCGATCCCCAGAGCGACTGCACGATCAGCCGGCAGCCGCGAGGCAACGTCAGCGCCGCCGCGCCGAAACAGGCGGTGCCCTGATCGGCCAGCACGATATCCCCCGGCCGCAGGAAATCCTGTATCTGCCGCCAGAAGGCGTGCTGATCCAACCCTTCCCCATTGCCTTCCGGCAGGGCCGGGCGGACGATCGGCGGCAACGGCCAACGCGACGCCAGCGACAGACTCAGGCGATGCAGCGCCTGTACCGCCTCGCGCATCGGGATGCGGCTAAAACACCGCCGCCCAACCCAGGCTTCGAACGGCTGAATATCGATGCATTTTTCCACCGGCAGATGATGCGTGAAACCGGCGGTAATGGTGTCGGTCAAACGCACCCCGACGCTGATCACCACATCGGCGTTTTCGATAAGCTGTTTCACCGCCGGATCGCTGGCGCTACCGCAGTAGGTACCGACAAAACCGGCGCGGTTTTCATCCAGCACGCCCTTGCCGAGCAGCAGCGTAGCGTGCGGAATGTCGACCTCCTGCAGCCACTCGTCCAGCGCCCCTTCGGCGCCGAAGCGATCGGCCAGGAAATCCGCCAACAATGACACTCGCCGCGCCGACAGCAGCTTTTCGCGCGCCGCGGCGATAAATGCCTGCAATGCGTTCTGCGACAGTTTGGCCTGGCGCAGCATCAGCGGCGCCGGTTTACTCGGCAGCGGCGCCTGCGCGACGTCGCTGGGCAACATCAGATAAACCGGGCGATGTTCCAGCAAGGCGACGCCGATCAGGCGGTCTATCTCCATCGCGGCGTTATCGGCGGTCAGATTGGCCTGCGCGACGGTCACCTCTTTGGCGATCCGGGCGAAGTGGGTGAAGTCGCCATCCCCCAGCGAATGATGCAACAAATCACCGGCGCGCTGGGCGCGCTGCGCCGGGGTGCCGACCACGTGGATCACCGGCAGGTATTCGGCGTAGCTGCCGGCCACCCCGTTCAACGCGCTTAGCTCGCCGACGCCAAACGTGGTGAGCAGCGCGGCCGCCGGTTTGCAGCGCGCGTAGCCATCGGCGGCGTAGGCGGCGTTCAATTCGTTGGCGCAGCCTACCCAGGTGATTTGCGGATGAGCGAGAACATGATCAAGAAATTGCAGGTTGTAATCCCCCGGCACGCCGAAGAAATGACGGATGCCGATTTGGGCCAGACGATCGAGAAGATAATCGGCCACCGTATAGGTCTGAGTCATGATCATCACCTGTCTGCAGCTGGAGCGATTATCTTAATTATCGAAGATGCCGCTCAAATTTCGAACAAACGCGCCGACATCGATCGGCAACCTGACGTTACATGCCGGCGCTGTGATCGCTCCCGCGGCAGTGCAGCGTGGAAACGTATACACTCAAAGCACTTTATCTCTCGCCGACAAGGATAACTATGTCCTACCAAGCCTCCCCCTCGCGTTATCAAGATATGGAATACCGGCGCTGCGGCCGCAGCGGGCTGAAGCTGCCCGCCGTCTCGCTCGGGCTGTGGCACAACTTCGGTGACGCCACGCTGTATGACAACGCCCGCGGTCTGATCCGCTGCGCCTTCGATCGCGGCATTACCCATTTCGATTTAGCCAATAACTACGGCCCGCCGCCCGGCGCCGCCGAGGAGAACTTTGGCCGCATTCTTAACGCCGATCTGCGGGCCTGGCGCGACGAGCTGATCGTCTCATCCAAAGCCGGTTACACCATGTGGCCCGGCCCCTACGGCGATTGGGGTTCGAAAAAGTACCTGGTCGCCAGCCTCGATCAGAGCCTGAAGCGCATGGGATTGGAGTATGTGGATATCTTTTACCACCACCGGCCGGATCCAGACACGCCGCTGGAAGAAACCATGGCGGCGCTGGATTTGTTGGTGCGCCAGGGCAAAGCGCTGTATGTCGGCCTGTCCAACTACCCGGCCGAGCGCGCGCGGCAGGCGTTCGACATTCTGCAGCGGCTCGGTACGCCGTGCGTGATCCACCAGCCCAAGTATTCGATGTTGGAACGCACGCCGGAGGCGGGATTGCTGGATACATTGGCGGAGCATGGCGTCGGGTCGATCGCCTTCTCGCCGCTGGCGGGCGGCCTGCTGACCGACCGCTACCTGCACGGCGTCCCGCAAGATTCCCGCGCCGCCAGCGGCAGCCGCTTCCTGCAGCCGGAGCAGTTGACCGACGAGCGGCTGGACAAGGTGCGCCGCCTCGATGCGCTGGCGCGGCAACGCGGGCAGAAGCTGTCGCAGATGGCGCTGGCCTGGGTGCTGCGCGGCGATCGCGTTACCTCGGTGCTGATCGGCGCCAGTAAGAATGCGCAGATAGAAGACGCGGTGGGCATGCTGGCCAATCGTCACTTCAGTGAAGAAGAGCTCGCGCAGATCGAGAAAATCTTATTGTAATCGTTTACAAATTCCGCCGCTCAATCGAGCGGCGAGACCCCAGAAAAATCTCAAATCTTGAACTCCCGCACCGTTTTCAGAGTGGCTCTCAGATTCAACCCTATGCGCTGGCGCTATGATGCCGATATTGCAGCAAAATAACGATAAGGCCGCTTTTTTAAACTGATGAACGCGCTTCATAAAGTGACAAACGGCCAAGCCGCGCAAGCGGGAAGGAGAAGCCATGTTTAAACCTCTGCTCTTGGCCGCCATCTTGGCGGCGACGGTACTACCCGCCGCACAGCAAGCACACGCCGAAGGGATCAGCATCGATCTGATGCCGGGCGTTTCACTGCGCATCGGCGATCAGGACAATCGCGGCCGTTACTGGGACGGTTACGACTGGCGCGATCGCGACTGGTGGCAAGGCCATCAGGGGCGCTATCTCGGCGACCGCAGCCGTCGCGGTTACTACTGGGACGGCTATCGCTGGCGCGACCGCGACTACTGGCGCAAACACTATTACTATCATGAAGGACGCTATCGTAAATACGACAAGCATTACGATAAGCACCATTGGAAGAAAGAGAAAAAGCACCACCACGATCATGACCGCGATCGCTGGCGCCGCCACGGCGATGACGACCGCGATTAACGACGACGGGCCGGCGTAATGCCGGCCCGCGTTTTTTTTGCCTACAGCACGCTGCCGATCAGCAGGTAGCCGTTCAATCCCACCACCACCAGTACGATCAGCTTGCCCAGGTTTTGCACCAGCGGGCCGTTGACCATTTCCCCCATCAGCGCCCGATTACCGGTGAAAGCCAGCAGCGGCACCAGCGCCAGCGCAATGCCGAAGCTGAGCAGCACCTGGCTCAGCACCAGAATGCGCGTGGCGTCCATTCCCAGCATGATAACGATAAACGACGGCAGCATGGTCACCGCGCGACGCAGCCACAGCGGGATATGGAAATGCACAAACCCCTGCATCACCACCTGCCCCGCCAGCGTGCCCACCACGGTAGAGGAGAGACCGGCGGCCACCAGGCTCAGGCCAAACACGGTGGCGGCGGCTTGCCCGAGCAGCGGCTGCAGCGTCAGGTAAGCCACGTCGAGATCGGCGATGCCGCTGTGGCCGCTGAAATGAAACGCGGCGGCGGCAGTGGCCATCATCGCCAGGTTGACGAAACCGGCGATGGTCATGGCGACGGCGACGTCGACTTTGGTGGCGGCATAGCGCTCCCCCTTATCGTGCTCACCGCCGACTTGGGTAAGCGACGAATGCAGATAGATCACGTGCGGCATGATGGTGGCACCCAATACCCCGGCGGCCAGAAATACCGCGTCACCGTTGGGCAGATCGGGCAGCGCCATCCCCTTCAGCAACGGCGCAAACTGCGGCTGAGAGAATGCCAGCTCGACGATGTAAGCGGCGGCGACGAACAGCAGCAGGCCGCCAATCACCCGTTCCAGCGGCTTTTGCCCGCGTTTTTGCAGCATCAGAATTAAAAAGGTGGCGATGCCGGTCAGCACCGCGCCCTGCAACAGGGAAATCCCGAGCAGCAGTTTGAAGCCGATCGCCGCGCCGATAAACTCGGCCAGATCGGTCGCCATGGCGATGATCTCCGCCTGCACCCAATAGGCCCACACCGCCGGCCGCGGAAAGCGATCGCGAATATGCTCGGCCAGGTTTTTCCCGGTGGCGATGCCCAGCTTGGCAGACAACAGTTGGATCAGCATCGCCATCACGTTGGCCCAGACCACCACCCACAGCAGGCTGTAGCCGAACGAGGCGCCGGCCTGGATGTTGGTGGCGAAGTTGCCGGGATCGATATAGCCGATAGCGGCGATGAAGGCGGGCCCCATCAGCGAGAGTTTGATTTTTCTGGCGGAGCGACCGGGGGTGGTTTCAACCACGCGACTGTTCAGCATATGTTGAACCCTTACTGAAATTACGTTTATCTCCACTCTATATAAATGATAATAATTATCAAGCGCATTTAGAGCGGTAAAACTTATCTCTGTAATAGCCAACATTAATGGTTTTATCGAAGGGTCCGACACCAAGCATGCCGATTTCCGTGCTTTTGGGATGGGATTTTAGCTGCAATACCCCTGAAAGACAGGTTAGCACAAGAATACGAATTTCCTATCTCTGCGTTAACATCTTGATTTTTTATGCTTTTGCGCAACACTTTAGGAGAATTCCCGCTATGATTTTCCATATTTGCAATAGAAGTCTCGTTTTTAAACGTAGCGTTACATAAAATGACAGCCGAAATTCAGCCTGCCTCAAATTTGGAGCAAACATGTCCCATATTGCGCACTTTGCGTTGGCGATAGTAGTGGTGGCGATCCTGGCCCTGTTGGTGTGCCGCGATCGTAAAAGCATCCGCATTCGCTATGTTATTCAATTACTGGTTATCGAAGTACTGCTGGCCTACTTTTTCCTGCATTCGGAAGCGGGTTTGGGCTTCGTAAAAGGATTCGCCGCGCTGTTTGACAAACTGCTCGGGTTTGCGGGACAAGGGACTGATTTCGTGTTCGGCGGCATGGGCGACAAAGGCCTGGCGTTCTTCTTCCTGAAGGTGCTGTGCCCGATCGTCTTCATTTCGGCGCTGATCGGTATTCTGCAGTACATCAAAGTGCTGCCTTTCATCATCCGCATTATCGGTACCGTGCTGTCGAAAGTGAACGGCATGGGCAAGCTGGAGTCGTTCAACGCCGTCAGCTCGCTGATCCTGGGCCAATCCGAAAACTTCATCGCCTACAAGGATATCCTGGGCAAGATGTCGGAAAAGCGCATGTACACCATGGCGGCAACCGCAATGTCTACGGTGTCCATGTCTATCGTCGGCGCCTACATGACCATGCTGGACGCCAAGTTCGTGGTGGCGGCACTGGTATTGAACATGTTCAGCACCTTTATCGTGCTGTCGTTGGTCAACCCGTACGATACCAATAAAGAAGAAGAGCTGCATCTGGGCAATCTGCACGAAGGCCAGAGCTTCTTCGAAATGCTGGGTGAATACATCCTGGCCGGCTTCAAAGTAGCGATTATCGTCGCCGCGATGCTGATTGGTTTCATCGCCCTGATCGCCGCGCTCAATGGCGTATTCAGCGCTATCTTCGGCCTGAGCTTCCAGGAAATCCTCGGTTACTTCTTCTATCCGTTCGCCTGGATCATGGGCATTCCTAAACACGAAGCCCTGCAGGTCGGCAGCATCATGGCGACCAAGCTGGTTTCCAACGAATTCGTGGCCATGATGGAGCTGCAGAAAGTCTCTGCCGAGCTGTCGCCGCGCAGCCTGGGGATCCTGTCGGTGTTCCTGGTGTCCTTCGCCAACTTCTCTTCCATCGGCATCGTGGCCGGTGCGATCAAGGGCCTGAACGAACACCAGGGCAACGTGGTGTCGCGCTTTGGTCTGAAGCTGGTGTACGGCTCTACGCTGGTCAGCATCCTGTCCGCTTCCATCGCGGGTCTGGTGCTGGGCTAAGCCTCGAACCGACGACGATAACAAGGCGCCTGCGGGCGCCTTTTTTATTGCTTGGCATTCGGCGAAGGATAAATGACGAAAAGCAAAAAGCCGACCCTAAGGTCGGCTTTTTAAATGGTGGTGGAGCTAGACGGGATCGAACCGTCGACCTCTTGCATGCCATGCAAGCGCTCTCCCAGCTGAGCTATAGCCCCACAAAAGTGGTACGCGTTGACCGGCGTTACGGTATTCCCCAACCTCTCTGAGAAGAAGGTTGGTGGAGCTAGACGGGATCGAACCGTCGACCTCTTGCATGCCATGCAAGCGCTCTCCCAGCTGAGCTATAGCCCCGTTCCACAATCACTTTGTGCTGTGAACGGGGCGCATAATATGAAACCCATTCAAAGCTGTCAACGGCTAAATTGAATTACTGAATCAAGCGTTGAAAAAGCCGCCAAATCAGCATGTTTGGCGCCAAAAAATCATCAGTTTGTGCAGAGTTCATCCATTTTGCGCGCTACATCTCAAAATAGCAAAAGACCCTGCATATCACGTTGATTTTTAATTAACGGAATGTTAGCGAAATGCGCTTGAGTCGGGCTCCCGAGCGGCATAGACTGCCCGCGCCATAAACTTTATTACTATAAACCGAGTCCGTCATGTCTTTGCATTCACCAAAAGAAATCGCCGCCCTCGCCGTTCAGGCCGGGGTAAACAAAAGCCGCGCCCCTCTCGCTAATCTGTTGATTCTGGGCTTTCTCGCCGGCGCCTTTATCGCCACCGGCTTCCTGCTGGATATTCACGTCATCGGCACCCTGCCGGCTGAATGGGGCTCTTTCGGCGCCCTGTTGGGCGCCGCGGTCTTCCCTATCGGTTTGATCCTGACCATTCTGGCCGGCGGCGAACTGCTGACCGGCAACATGATGACCTTGCCGATGGCCTGGTTTGCCCGCGAAATCCCCGCCATCGCCGTGCTGCGCAACTGGTTTTGGGTCACTCTGGCCAACCTGGCCGGCAGCGTGGCCGTCGCGTACTTCTTCGGCCATTTGCTGGGCCTGACCGAAGGCGCGTTCTTGCATAAGACGCTGGCGATCGCGCAGGCCAAAGTGGATGCGGACTTCCTGCACGCCTTCATTTCCGGCGTCGGCTGCAACTGGCTGGTGTGCCTGGCGGTGTGGTTAGCCTTCGCCAGCAAAGATGTGCCGGGCAAAGTGATCGGCATGTGGTTCCCTGTCATGGCTTTTGTCGCCATCGGCTTCCAGCACGTGGTGGCGAATATGTTCATCATCCCGGCGGCCATCTTTGCCGGCGGCATGGGTTGGGAACAGTATCTGCCTAATTTCGTCGCGGTATTTCTCGGCAATGCGCTGGGCGGCGCCGGCTTTGTCGGGCTGATGTATTTCATCGCCTACCGTCCGGGTTTGCCGGCCGGCGAACAAGCCTGACAGCAAGCAATAAAAAAGCCCCGGGATCGCTCCACGGGGCTTTTTCATTTACGGCGTATCAGCCTAATCAGGCCTGGGCTTCACGCTCGGCGATGTAAGCCAGCGCCATATCGATACGCTGCAGCGAGCGCTTCTGGCCGATCGCATGCACGGTCACGTCCATGCCCGGCGACTGGCCGGCGCCGGTCACCGCGACGCGCAGCGGCATGCCGACTTTGCCCATGCCGACACCCAGCTCATCCGCCGTGCCCTGAATGGCGTCGTGCACATTTTCCGGCGTCCAGACGGTGATGGCGGCCAGCTTGGCACGCACCGCTTCCAGCGGCTGACGCGCGACCGGGCGCAGGTGCTTCTTGGCGGCGTCGGCGTCGAACTCGCTGAAGTCTTCGTAGAAGTAACGGCAAGACTCCGCCATCTCTTTCAGCGTCTTGCAACGCTCGCCCAGCAGCTTGACAAGGTCTTTCAGTTCCGGACCGTTGCGGGTTTCAATGCCCAGTTGCTCAACGTGCCATGCCAGATGCACCGCCACTTCTTCCGCCGGCATATGGTTGATGTAGTGGTGGTTCAGCCACTGCAGCTTCTCGGTGTTGAAGGCGCTGGCGGATTTGTTGATCGCTTCCAGCGTGAAGAACTCTTTCATCTCATCGATGGAGAAGATCTCCTGATCGCCATGGGACCAACCCAGGCGCACCAGGTAGTTCAGCAGCGCCTGCGGCAGATAGCCGTCGTCGCGGTATTGCATCACGCCCACGGCGCCGTGGCGTTTGGACAGCTTTTTACCGTCGTCGCCGAGGATCATCGACACGTGCGCATATTCCGGCACCGGCGCACCCAGCGCTTTGAGAATGTTGATCTGGCGTGGGGTGTTGTTGATGTGGTCTTCACCACGGATCACATGGGTGATTTCCATATCCCAGTCATCGACGACGACGCAGAAGTTATAGGTTGGCGAACCGTCGGTGCGGCGGATGATCAGATCGTCCAGCTCCTGGTTGCTGAATTCGATCGGGCCGCGAATTTTGTCGTCGAAGATCACCGACCCTTCCTGCGGATTGCGGAAACGCACCACGTGCGGCTCGTCGTCGGTGTGGCTGCACTGGCTGTCGCGGCAGTGGCCGTCGTAACGCGGCTTCTCGCCATTTTCCATCTGCTTCTCGCGCAGCGCTTCCAGACGTTCCTTGGAGCAATAGCATTTATAGGCCGTGCCCTGCTCCAGCATCTCGTCGATGACCGCGTTGTAGCGATCGAAACGCTTGGTCTGGAAATACGGACCTTCATCCCAATCCAGGTTCAACCAGTTCATGCCATCCATAATTGCGTCGATCGCGTCCTGGGTCGAACGTTCCAGATCGGTATCTTCGATACGCAGAACGAACTCACCGCCCGCATGGCGGCTGAACAACCAGGAGTAAAGTGCGGTACGCGCGCCGCCGACGTGAAGATAGCCGGTCGGGCTCGGTGCAAAACGGGTTTTGATTTTCATTGGGTTCACTGCCTTATTACGCAACGCGTGTCGGCGATGGCCGACGATTGCTCGGAATTGAAAAAAGAGTGGACGACATTGTATCACCACGCGCTAATTCCTCAACGCCGACACGATATTGCGCCGGTCGATTTCGCGCGTTTTGCGGCGAGTTTCGCATAGCATCGCGCAAAGAATCGGCGCTGCTGGCGATAATTATCGCGCCCTGCCTAAATTTGCGGCGAACGATTGAAATCATTTTAAAAAGCGTTGACTCACTTTGAACTATCCCTATAATGCGACTCCAACAAGACGGGGCGATTAGCTCAGTTGGTAGAGCATCTCCTTTACACGGAGGGGGTCGGCGGTTCGAGCCCGTCATCGCCCACCATCTTGTTGAGAAAAATGAGAACGAATGAGGGTGATTAGCTCAGTTGGTAGAGCATCTCCTTTACACGGAGGGGGTCGGCGGTTCGAGCCCGTCATCACCCACCATCATTCTCTCGTTTAGCAGTACCTGGAAGTCCTGAAGTGGGTGATTAGCTCAGTTGGTAGAGCATCTCCTTTACACGGAGGGGGTCGGCGGTTCGAGCCCGTCATCACCCACCACTTCTGCGGGTCGTTAGCTCAGTTGGTAGAGCAGTTGACTTTTAATCAATTGGTCGCAGGTTCGAATCCTGCACGACCCACCAATTCAGAAAAAAGCGCCTTTTGGCGCTTTTTTCGTTTCTGCGCCATCCGACTCTGACTTCATCTTTCGCCGGCATAGTTTACCGAGTCGTGCAGGATGAAGAACCGTAGAGGTTCGAGCATCGCGTAGCGATACGACAACGCGCAGCGTTGCCCGCAGGGTGAGGCCACAGGCCGAATCAATCCTGCACGACCCACCCATTCAGAAAAAAGCGCCTTTTGGCGCTTTTTTCGTTTCTGTCTCACCCACTTCCCTTTTCTTCGTATTCTTTCTTTATTCACCACGCGCTGAGATACGAATGGTTATCATTTTGCCGGCTTGAATGGTAAATTAGCGGGCATCCACCACGCAGCCAATCCGCCGCCGGATTGATACGCCTTAGTTCAAGGAAAGAAAGAGCCCGCTCATGACCCTATCCTTACGCCAGCTGTTCATTGCATTCATCGCCACTTCCAGCCTGTTGCTCAGCGGCTGTGGCCCGGACGACAAGAGCGACGGGCAGAAACCGTCCGCCCCCGCTGCCGACAGCAGTTGGCCGCGCACCATCGATAGCGCCAAAGGGAAGTTCACGCTGGAAAAACCGCCGCTGCGCATCGTGTCCACCAGCGTCACCATCACCGGTACGCTGCTGGCGATCGACGCCCCGGTGGTCGCCAGCGCCGCCACCAGCCCAAATCCCCTGGTGGCCGATAAACAAGGCTTCTTTACCCAGTGGAGCGAAGTGGCCAAACAGCGCCACGTCGAACGGCTGTATCAGGTGGAGCCCAATGCCGAAGCCGTCGCCGCCGCCGCGCCGGATTTGATCGTCGTCGCCGCCACCGGCGGGGATTCAGCGCTGAAGCTGTACGATCAGCTGTCCGCCATTGCGCCGACGTTAGTACTCGATTATGGCGACAAAAGCTGGCAACAGCTGGCCAGCGAGCTCGGTGAGATCACCGGTCACGAAGCCGGCGCCAAACAGGCGGAAGATCGTTTCGAACAGCGTGTGAAGCAAGTGAAGCAGGCGATCACCCTGCCGCCACAGCCGACCACGCCGCTGGTGTATGCCGACAACGGCCGCGAGGCCATGCTGTGGACACCGGGCTCCGCCCAGGGCAAGCTGCTGACCCAGCTTGGCTTCCAATTGGCCACCCCGCCGGAAAGCGCCAAAGGCAACGCCAGCATGGGTAAACGCCATGACATCATCCAGATCTCCGGCGAAAAAATGGCCGAAGGCCTGAACGGCAAAACCCTGATCCTGTTCGCCACCAATGAGCGCAAAGTGCAAGAGGTGCTGACCAACCCGTTCCTTAAACATCTGGAGCCGGTGGAACAGCGGCACGTCTATGCCGTCGGCAACGACACCTTCCGCCTCGATTATTACAGCGCCACCAACATGCTGAACCAAATCGAACGGCTGTTCAAAAAACCCTGAGCCACATCGTCGGCAGGCCAGACGCCTGCCGACGCTTTCCGCAAGCGGGGCGATCGTTCACATTCAATCAATTGAAATATCAATAGTTATTAACATCGTCAACGCACCTTTGCCACCAACCGGCGGGTGCATGCGGGCGTAAACTCGTGCTACTATTGCCACCCCGCATGAACGCAAATAACAATGAGAATAAAAATCATACAGGAGTTACCGGTGTGAACGTACCCACTCCGACTGAGCGGACGCTTTCGTCCGCACCGCACGCAGCTTACGCCAGTGGCTTCAAACGCCTCGCCGGGTTCGGTATCGGTTTGGTGCTGTTGCTGCTGTGCATCATTGCCAGCCTGATGCTGGGTTCCAAGGCCATCCCCTTCCATACCGTCTGGCTCAGCCTGCAGGGCGCCGCGAGCGGTTCCGACAGCACCATCATTCTCAACGCCCGGGTGCCCCGTACGCTGGCGGGCATTTTAGCCGGCATGGCGCTCGGCGCCGCCGGCGCGCTGATTCAGGCGTTGACGCGCAATCCGCTGGCCGATCCTGGCGTGCTCGGCATCAACGCCGGCGCCAGCTTCGCCGTGGTCATCGGCATCATGTTTTTCGGCGCCGCCACCACTGAAAGCTATATGGCCTATGCCTTCGTCGGCGCTGCCCTCACCACCCTGCTGGTCTACCTGATCGGCACGCTGGCGGGCGGGCGCATCAACCCGGTGCGGCTGACGCTGGCCGGCGTGGCGATCGGCGCGGTGTTGCTCGGCATCACCACCGGGCTGTCGCTGATCGATCCGCAAACCTTTGACCAACTGCGCTTCTGGCAGGCCGGCACGCTGGATATCCGCACGCTGTCCACGCTGCCGGTCACCGCCCCCGCCATTTTGCTCGGCTGCCTGCTGACGCTGCTCATCGCCCGGCCGCTGAATACCATCGGTATGGGGGAGGATTTGGCTATCGCGCTCGGCGCGCGCGTAGTACTGACTCAGATTGTCGCGGTGATCGCCATCACGCTGCTGTGCGGCGCGGCGACCGCCACCGTCGGCCCAATCAGTTTCATCGGCCTGATGGTGCCGCATATCGCCCGCTGGTGGGTCGGCCCCGACCAGCGCTGGATCCTGCCCTACTCCATGCTGCTGGCGCCGATTTTACTGCTGTGCGCCGACGTGGTCGGCCGCTTGCTGGCGGCCGGTGAACTGCGGGTTTCCATCGTGGCGGCCTTCATCGGTGCGCCGGTGCTGATCTGGCTGGTGCGCCGCAAGAAAACACTGGGGGGTCTGTGATGAGTCTGCCCCACACGTTGCATATCGGCCGCCCGGACGGCGTCGTCAACTGGCGCATGCCGCTGCGCCTGCTGCTGGTCAACCTTTCACTGTTGGCACTATGTCTGGCGATGGCCGTCGCCGCGCTGTGCTACGGCACACTGCAACTTTCGCTGGAACAGGTCTTTGCCGCGCTCAGCGGCGAGGCGCCGAAAAATCTGGTCACCGTGGTCACCCAATGGCGTTTGCCGCGTATTGCCATGGCGCTGTTGTTAGGCGGCGCGCTCGGCATGAGCGGCGCCATCTTCCAGTCGATTATCCGCAACCCGCTCGGCAGCCCGGACGTGATTGGCTTTAACATGGGGGCTTACACCGGCGCGCTGATCGCCATCACCCTGTTCAACGGCGGCTATTACTACATCGCCGGCGGCGCGCTGGCCGGCGGCATTCTCGCCGCGCTGGCCATCTACCTGCTGGCCTGGCGGCAAGGCATCGCCGGCTTCCGGCTGATCATCGTCGGCATCGCCATCAGCGCGGTCTTGGTCTCCACCAATACCTGGCTGATCATCACCGCTTCGCTGGAGCGCGCCATGGACGCCGCCATGTGGCAGGCCGGTTCGCTCAACGGCATGACCTGGCAGAAAGCCCAGCCCGCCACGGCGTTCATCCTGCTGGCGGCCGCGGCCGCGCTGCTGATGGGCAAACGGCTGCAGCTATTGGAAATGGGCGACGACACGGCGCGCGCGCTGGGCGTGAACGCCGAAGGCAGCCGGCTGTGGCTGATGCTGTTCGGCGTTACCCTCACCGCCGCCGTCACCGCCACCGCCGGGCCGATTTCCTTTATCGCGCTGGCGGCGCCGCAGATCGCCCGCCGCCTGGCCGGACAATCCTCGGTCACCCTGACGTCATCGGCGCTGATGGGCGCAGCGCTGCTGCTCAGCGCCGACGTGGTGTCCCAACATCTTTTCGCGCCGATCCAACTGCCGGTCGGGGTCGTGACCGTCTGCATCGGCGGCCTGTACCTGATTTGGCTGCTCATCCGTGAGGCCCGCAGATAATGAAGAGTGATAATGCCATGAGCCACCGCCTGCACGCCTCGCACCTGAAGCTGGGCTACGACAATAAAATCATCGCTAACGATCTGAGCGTGGCGATCCCCGACGGCGCCTTCACGGTGATCGTCGGGCCGAACGCCTGCGGCAAATCGACGCTGTTGCGCGCCCTGTGCCGCCTGCTGAAACCCAGCGCCGGCGAAGTGATGCTGGACGGCAAGAACATCAGCAGTTTCGCCACCAAGGCGCTGGCGCGCGAGCTTGGCCTGCTACCGCAAACCTCGATCGCACCGGACAGCATTACCGTGGCGGACCTGGTGTCGCGCGGCCGCTATCCGCACCAGAGCCTGCTGAAACAGTGGACGCAGGCCGACAAACAGGCGGTGGAAGCCGCCATGGCGGCCACCAACGTCAGCCAGCTGGCGGATCGCAGCGTCGACGAGCTGTCCGGCGGACAGCGACAGCGCGTCTGGGTGGCGATGGCGTTGGCGCAGCAAACGCCGCTGCTGCTGCTGGATGAACCGACCACCTACCTCGACATCGCGCACCAAATAGAGCTGCTGGATCTGTTCCGCCAGCTCAACCGCGAGCGCGGCCAAACCCTCATCGCGGTGCTGCACGATCTCAACCACGCCTGCCGCTATGCCGATCACATCATCGCCATGCGCGACGGCAAGATCGTGGCTGAGGGGAAACCGTCGGAGATCATTACCGCCGAGCTGGTGGAACGGGTGTTCGGCATGCCGTGCATGATCATCGACGATCCGCTGTCCCACACGCCGCTGGTGATCCCGCGCGGCCGCTACCACTGCGACGCGCCGCAGGCATGAAAAAGGCCGGGTTACCCCGGCCTTCGCTTAGCCATGACAGGGGGCCAACAGCACCCGCAGCCCATCGATCAAACCGCCGCGCCAGCAGACGGCGTCATGTCCGCCGGCGAACACGCGATAATCGACCCGATGTCCCGCCTCCACCAGCGCCCGATGCATTTGGCGATTGACCTGATGGATGTCCCTCTCCCCTTCACCAGCCTCTTGAAAGACGCGCAGCGGCGTTGCGGCGCACAAGCCCCCACGCACCTGCTCAGTCAGCCAACCGACGTCCGCGGTATATTCCTCGGCAGGGTTCATCATCGCTTCGATATGCGGCCACCAAAAAGAGCCTGACTGGGTCAATACGCAGCCGAAACGCTGCGGCCAATGCAACCCGGCATACAATGCCGCCAACCCGCCGTAACTCTGCCCCACCACCACCGTACGCTGCGGATCGTCGCTGTAAGACTCACGCGTCGCCACCTGCGGCAGCAGCTCCTCTTGCACCGCCCGCCAAAAAGCCGCATTGCAGGCCAATTCTTCCGCACGCCGCGCCATGTCTATCACGTCGATAAACAGATAAAGCGCAGGCGGCAGCCTTCCGTTGAGTGTCTCGGCGTCCAGTGCGGAAAAAATCGGTATGCCATGCAGCCAAAATTGCCCGTCCAGCAGTACGACTAACGGGCGATCTTCCCCTGCGCCGGTGGCGTACAGCCAGATGTTGCGTCGGTTAGCCAATCGTTCGCTGTGCCAAAAGAAGTGCTGCAAACGCTCAGACGCGGCGGGCAATACTTGCCCGGCGTCCAACGCCCGCCACGCTGATTGATCCGGCGCCGCCGGCAAATGTATCGCAGACAACGGGAAACCGCGGCTGCTGCAGTGCGGCGCCACTGGATTGAGCGGATCATGGCGCATCAACGGAAACAACGAACACCACCACTGACGCTGTTGCTGCCGGCGCTGAGCTGCATCGCCGGTAAAAGCGGGCGGCAGTTGCGCCGTCTCAATGGGTATAAAACTGTAACTGCCTCGCCAATCTCCACGAATAGTGAACTGCCACCACCAAATATCGCTACCCGGCCAGCGTTCCAGACTCTGTGGCGAGGGGCTGTGATGGTCGGTCACGCAGTTGATATCGACATACACCTTTTTAATCGGCGAGCGCCGTTCATCGCCCCATGGGTCGCGCCAGAAAAAGGTAACGCGCACCTGAGCTGCAGGCAGCGGTTCAACGAGCGGTGTTCCCAACTCCGCGACCTGACGCCACCAATCTTCCCCGCCGAGATCGGGCCTTTGCAGCAGGTTGAGCACCAGGCCATCAGCATGAAGCGAATGCATTTTTCCTTTTTCCCTGTTTACCGCACCCGGCGGTTTTTGCTTTCTTGACAATGCAAATGGCATTGAGAATCATTTGTATTTTCAATAAAATGTAACCAATTATAAATCAACGCGCCTGAGGTCAACAAGGCCACTTCGAAGCGTGGCTCTGCAAAACGGTAAGCCATTCGCCCACCGTTCATTATGGCAAGGAACTGCGCAGCCCTTCTCGGCGGCGCCAAATGAGAAAAAGACAGCAATAGCTTGATATAAAATTGTTTTTTAAGGGATGAAAAATGTCAGAACAACCCAAAAATACCGCTAATCAACCTCTGCGTCACCCAGCCAAGGCACATGCATCCACACTCTTGCTGACCTCAGCCATGCTGTTGGTGCCGGGCGCACAGGCCGAAACCGACAACGTTGAGCGTGATATCACCGTCGTCGCCGGCGTACAGGAAAGCGTCACCGCGCCGCTGCAGGGCATCGTCGCCAAAGAAAGCGCGGCGGGAACCAAAAGCGCCGCGCCGTTGGTAAAAACGCCGCAGGCCATCACCGTCGTCACGCGCGATCAAATGGATCAACAGGATGCGGCTTCCGTTGCTCAGGCGCTGCGATACTCCAGCGGCGTCGTGGCGGAATACCGCGGCACCTCTAACCGCAGCGACGAAGTGATCGTACGCGGCTTTCGTTACGCCCCAAAATATCTGGACGGCCTGAGCTATCAAAGCGGCCAGATCGATCCCTGGTTGCTTGAACGCGTTGAGGTGGTGCGCGGCCCGGCTTCTGTGCTGTACGGCCAGGCCAACCCGGGTGGGCTGGTGGCGATGACCAGCAAGCGCCCCGTCGTCCAGGCTATTCGCAAACTTCAATTGAGCGCGGGCAATCTGCATCAAGGAGAGGCCGCTTTCGACTTCGGCGGCGCATTGGACGAGGACGCCAAACTGCTGTACCGCCTTAACGGCATCGCCGGCACCAAAGAGACCGGTATCAAAGATCACAAGGAAAAACGCTTCGCCATCGCACCTGCGCTGACCTATATCGCCAATGAAGATACGACGTTCACCCTGTTGACCAGCTACCAGAAAGAACCGGAGAACGGCTACCGCAACTTCCTGCCGACCTCCGGCGTGGCGATCAAAAGCAGCGCCGGCTATCTGCCGTATGATTTCAACGTCAGCGATCCCGGTTTCAATCAGGCTCGCCGCGAACAAACCTCGTTCGGCTATATCTTCGAGCACTATATCAACGACGTTTTCTCTTTCCAGCAGAACATGCGTTACACCACGGTGGATGAACGTTACAAATATCTGGTGTTCATGTCGCAAGCCAAAAACAGCACGCTGCTGCAGCGCCGTCCGCAAAAAGATATCGTCAAATCCCATGAGCTGGGGTTGGATAACCAACTGAAAGCGCAATTCAGCACCGGCGACGTCGAGCACAGCGTGTTGACCGGCCTTGACTACAAGTGGAGCAAGGTCAATACCCAAAACTGGCGCGGCGACAGCGCTGGCTATTTCCTCGACTGGACTCGGCCGGTTTACGGCATGCCGGTCAACGAAAGCGCATTGCCGAAGGTCACCGATAACCGCAAGGTGCTGGATCAACTCGGCGTTTATCTGCAGGATCAGATGAGCTACGGCGGTTGGAATTTATTGTTGTCGCTGCGCAATGATTGGACCGAGCTACGCACTCAGGACATGTTGAGATCCAGCGACAGTCAGCAAAACGACACCAAGCTGACTGGCCGCAGCGGCCTGCTGTACGCCTTTGACAACGGCATTGCCCCGTACATCAGCTACAGCACATCGTTTGAACCCAACCTCGATACCGGCGCGCCGGGCACCGATCCGTTCAAGCCCACCACCGGTGAACAAACCGAAATCGGCGTGAAATTCCAGCCGAAAAACGGCAACACGCTGGTGACACTGGCGCTGTTCGATCTGACGCAGAAAAACGTCAGCTCCACCAACCCGGTCACCAAGTATAAGGAGCAGATCGGCAAGGTGCGCTCCAAAGGACTGGAAGCCGAAGTGCATTCACAGCTCACCCCGGCCATTGAGCTCATGGCGGCCTATACCTATACCGACATCGTTACCAAAGAAACCTATGTCGACGATCAGCGCGGCAAGACGCTGGTGATGGTGCCGACGCACGCCGCCTCCGCCTGGGGAACCTACAGCTTCCTGCAAGGGCCGCTGAAAGGCCTCTCCACCGGCGCTGGGGTACGCTACAGCGGCGCCAGCCAAGGCGATGCGACCAACACCTACAAAGTGCCGGCCTTTACGCTGTATGACTGGATGGCGCGATACGAATTGGGAGAAGTGGCTCCGAGCCTGGCAGGCGCCGCGCTGCAGGTTAACGTCAACAACCTGACCGACAAGCATTACGTTTCGTCCTGTGGCGGCGTGGACGCTTGTTTCTACGGCAGTGGCCGTACCGTCACCGCGACGGTCAGCTACAGCTGGTAACGTTTTGGGCGCCGCGGCAATGCGGCGCCCCGCTTTATTTCTCCAGCGACACCTGCTTGAAGATGTGTTTGCCGAACGGGTCTATTTCGTAGCCTTTCACTTCCTTGCGCACCGGTTCGAAGATGGTCGAGTGCGCGATCATCAGCGCCGGCATCTGATCGTGCATCATCACCTGCGCCTGCTGGTACATCGCCACCCGCTTGGCATGATCGTTCTCTTCACGCGCCTGCAGGATCAGCTGGTCGAACGGTTTGTAGCACCATTTCGCCGAGTTGGAGCCGCCGAGCGAAGCGCAGGTGAACAGCGGGCCGAAGAAGTTATCCGGATCGCCATTGGCGGTGGTCCAGCCCATCAGCGCGGTCTGGTGCTCGCCGTTTTTAATCCGCTGCAAATATTCGCCCCACTCGAAGGTGACGATTTTGGCGCGCACGCCGATTTTAGCCCAGTCGGCCTGGATCATCTCCGCCATACGCTTGGCGTTGGGGTTATAGGGCCGCTGCACCGGCATCGCCCATAGATCGATATCGAAGCCCTGCCCCAACCCGGCCTCCTGCAACAGCTGCTTCGCCCGCTCCGGCGAATACGGGTAGTCTTCAAGCTGCGCGTTGCTGCCCCACTGGGTCGGCGGCAGCAGATTCTTGGCCGGCTGGCCGGCGCCGTGGAACACCGCATCGATGATCGCCGGCTTGTTGACCGCCAGCGCCAGCGCCTGGCGCACCTTGACGTTATCCAACGGTTTTTTCTGGGTATTGAACGCCAGGAAGCCGATATTCAGGCCGGATTTTTCCATCACCTGAAGGTTGCCGTCCTGCCGCATGCGCGCCAGATCCGCCGGGTTGGGGAACGGCATCACCTGACACTCGTTCTTTTGCAGCTTGGCGTAACGCACCGTCGCATCCGGCGTGATCGAGAACACCAGCCGATCGATCTTCGGTTTGCCTTCCCAGTAACGATCGAACGCCTTGTAGAGGATTTTCGCGTCCTTCTGGTACTGCATCAGTTGGAACGGCCCGGTGCCGATCGGATCGTTGTCCACCCGCTGCGGCGTGCCGGCCTTCAGCATCGCGTCGGCATATTCCGCCGATAATAGGGTGGCGAAGTACATGCCCAGATCGGCGACGAACGGCGCCTCGGCGCGGGAGAGCTCAAAGCGCACGGTGTGCTCGTCCACCTTGACGATCCGGTCGATCAGCGTGCCGAACTCCATCGACTCGAAGTTGGTGTAAGCGCCGTTGGAGACCTTGTGATACGGGTTGTTGGCGTCCTTCTGGCGCATAAACGAGAAGATGACGTCATCGGCGTTGAAATCGCGGGTGGGCGTGAAATATTTATTGCTCTGGAATGCCACGCCCTTGCGCAGGTGGAAGGTATAGCGCTTGCCGTCTTCGCTCACCTCCCAGCTTTCCGCCAGGCTGGGTTGCAGCTCGACGGTGCCGGGTTTGAAATCCACCAGCCGGTTGTAGATCGCCGCCGAACTGGCGTCTACCGTGGTGCCGGAGGTGAACAGCTGTGGGTTGAAGCCTTCCGGCGAGCCTTCGGAACAGTAGACCAGCGTATTGGCCCGCGCGCCGCCGGCAATCGCCAACGCCAGCAGCCCGATCGTTATTGCTTTTCTTTTCATTGCGCTATCCCCAGTGGTGAAAAAACAGCCCAACGGATAGCAATAAATTATGCAGTTAGCGAAGTAAAGGACAAATTCCGCGCATAAAAACGGGCAGGCGCGCAAGCGGCCTGCCCCGGTGAAACGGCACGATGATGATGAAATTAAATCATCTGGCTGAAGTTCATCTGCGCCATCAGCTTATAGTTGTCGGCATAGTCGACCGGGATGGCCACCACTACCGGCCCCTGGATCGCCATCGCCTTGCGCAGCATCGGCCGCAGATCTTCCACCGACTGCACGGCGAAACCGACCGCGCCGCAGGATTCCGCGTAGGCCTTGAAGTCAATCGGCCCAAACTCCACGCCGGATTTGCGCTGGTATTTGTTCACTTCCTGCATTTCCACCATGTTGTAGGCGTTATCGACCCAGATGACGTGCACGATGTTGTTTTTCAGCCGCACCGCGGTCTCCAGCTCCATGCTCGACTGCATGAAGCCGCCGTCACCGGAGATAGACACCACCTTGTCGCCGGGGCGCACCAGCGCCGCACCGATGGCCCACGGCAATGCCACCCCCATGGTTTGCTGGCCGTTGGAGATCAACAGCTGGCGGGCACGGAAGCTGTAAAGATAGCGGGCGATCCAGATGTGGAAACTGCCCATGTCCACACACAGGGTTACGTCGTCGCTGACGATGTCCTGCAGCTCCTTGACGATGCGCAGCGGGTGGATCGGCATGCCGCCGCGGCGGGCGGCGCGCTCCGCCAGCTCAGTGCGCTGGCGGCCGAGATCGGAGAGGATCAGCTCCACCTCCGGCGGCACACAGACCGCCTCATTGAATGCTTCGGTCATCATGTTCAGCGTGGCGCTGATATTGCCCACCAGCTCGACGTCCGGCCGATAGCAGGTATCGATATCCGCCGGCAGCACGTCGAGATGCACCAGCTTCAGCCGCCCGTGGCTGTTCCACATGCAGGGATCGTATTCGATCGGATCATAGCCGACGCTCACCACCAGATCGGCCTTCTGCAGCAGCTGATCGGCCGGCTGGTTGTTGAACAGGCCGACACGGCCGGCGAAACGGGCGAAGTGGTTGACGTCGATCACCCCCGCCGCCTGATAGGTGCCGACCACCGGCATATGGGTGCGGTACAGCAGATGGCGCACCGCCTCGCTGTTCTCCGGCCGGCTGGCCTGCAGGCCGAGCAGCAAGACCGGGCATTTAGCCTGGCGGATCAGTTTCACCGCCGCCTGAATGTCGTCTGCCGCGGCGGCTCCCATGCGTGGCAAGCGGCAGCCGGCCAGCACCGGCGCGCTGACCGGTTCATTGACGATATCCATCGGCAGGCTGACGAACGACGCCCCCGGCCGGCCGAACTCGGCGCGGCGAAAGGCGTTGGCGATCACCTCGGAAATCGCCGAACCGGCATGCACTTCGGCGCAATACTTGGTCACCGGCCGGAACATACTGACGGTATCCATGCTCTGGTGCGTCTGCTTCAGGCTGTCGGCGCGCTTCACCGCCCCGCCGAAGGCCACCACCGCGTCCCCTTCCGAGGTGGCGGTCGCCAGCCCGGTGATCAGGTTGGAGCTGCCCGGCCCGGAGGTGACCAGCGCCACCCCGGCCTTGCCGGTCAGGCGGCCGACCGCCGCCGCCATAAAGGCCGCGTTGGCCTCATGCCGCACCACCACCGTTTCGATCGATGGCGCGTCCTCCAGCGAGTCGAACACCCGGTCGATCTTGGCGCCCGGAATGCCGAAAACGTGTTTGACGCCCTGCGCTTCCAGGTTTTTCACCACCAAATCGGCGCCGCATTGCCAGTCATTGCCTGTTTTTTCCTGTGCCATGGTTCCACCTCCTAAGAAAACAATCGCCGGGGTTAGCCCTCGGCGGAACGAATCGCGCGGTCCAAATCCTCTGGGCAGAGGTTGGCGCGCAAGAAATCCGCATCGTGCGGCAACTGAAGATTGAGACGCGTGATGACGCCGAACTGCAAATGGCCATGATCGAGCTGGTAGTCCAGTACGTGGCCGCCGCCGCTGCGGTCGTCAGTAACGAAGTGTTCGTGATAGCCGGCCACGCCGATGCCCTGCATGTAATCCGGCGAGCGGAAGCCGACCAGCGTGCCGCGCCGCTGGTGGAACGAGAAGGTCGGCTGCTCTTCTATCGCTTCCAGCATCGGGCGGTAGGGCCGCTCCTGGCGCGGCACGGTGCGGGTTTCCACATGGCTGAATTCGCCGTCGACCCGTACCGCGCAAAACAGGTTCGGCGAGGCGACCTGTTCGTCGATGCACTGGTGCAGCTGTGCCTTGGTGATCGGCCGGTCGAATTGCTGGCTGACGCTGGGCTGGAAAAAGGTGACGACGGCAAAGGGGGTTTTCTGTTGCAGGCCGGCCGGCCGGGCGCTACCGTCGGCGCGCAGCTGGTGTATTTCCCGATCGAAAGCGATCAGTTCACCGTCCAGATGATTGAAGGTGCCGAGGCCGAAGTTGCCGTGTTTGAGCAACTCGGCAATGGTGGTTTCGCCCTCGTAGACCCCGTCGATGAGCGCGCTCATCAGCGAGATTTGATAGATTTCGCCCTCCCCGGCGTTGATCGACTGCCTGGCAAAACCCTGCGCCAAATGCTGCGCACAGGAACACCCGTGTTTTTCGTTCATGACTAACTCCTCCACCAGCGCGGGATAGCGGTTCCGCGCGTTCAAAAGACCCACCGACGGCGGGCCAAGATGCCCCCCAAGGCACGTTCATCAGTTGGAACGATTCAGCCTGAGGCGACAAAAAAACCGGCACGGCTGGCCGGCCGATATCCAGAGTCAACAGCATGATGAGTGAAAGTAAAGGCTCACTAATCATTAATGCTGGGTCGGATATCAAATTGAACGGTTAATCTGGTGTTGGAGCGACAATCAACTCCGCAGGCGGCTCGCGCAGCCTGGGAAAAAAATCTGTTATTTAGTGCTAAGCGCCGCGAGGTTTATGCGTTTTCTCTCTATACGGCCGGGATAAGGCGGCGTTGAAGCCCGTCGTCAACCCGCAGCCAGAGTAGCCGCCGCGCCGCCGGCAGAGAAGCGGGTATTCATAAGAAACGCTTTTGCATATAATGCAAAAATGAATGACGCCCGCTATGTAGAACATCTGCCAATTTTTCTCGACGTGGCCCGCCTGGGCAGCTTTTCCGCCGCCGCGCGCCGGCTGGGCATGGTGCCCTCCTCGCTGGTGCGCCACATCGACGCCTTGGAAAGCGCGCTCGGCGCCGCACTGTTCGTGCGCTCCACCCGCGGCCTGTTGCTGACCGACGCCGGCGAGCTGCTGCTGACGCGCGCCACCGCGCTGATGACGGACATTACCGGCCTTCGCGCCGAGCTGAGCGCGCTGAACGAAACGCCGCAGGGCACGCTGCGCATTAGCTGCCTGCCAACGTTCGGCAAAACCTATGTGCTGCCGCTGCTGCCGACGCTGGCGGAACGCTACCCGCAGCTGTGGGTCGACCTCGATCTGACCGAACGCCTGACCGATCCGACGCAGGAACGGCTCGACGCCGCCATCCGCATCGGCGAGCAGAAGGACAGCGCGCTGTACGCCAGCCGCATCGCCACCCAACGCTGGGTAATGTGCGCCAGCCCCGCCTACGTCGCCCGCTATGGCCTGCCGGCCGATCTGGAAGCGCTGCCACAGCATCGGCTGATCGCCCGCTACCACAAGCAGCAGCCGGCCTGCTGGGCGCAAATCCTCGACGCGGCGCTGATGAGCCGCTGCACCATGGCGCTGCGCTGCGACGACTTCACCGCGCAGCGTCAGGCCGCGCTGCTCGGGCTCGGCATCGCCTTTCTGCCCAACTGGGTAGTGGGGCCGGACGTGCAGCACGGGCAGCTAGTGCAGATGCTGGAAGATCCGCGCCATGAGCAGCAAGGCATCTATCTGCTGCGCCCGATGGCGAAGGTGTCCGCCCGGCTGGCGGCCTTCACCGCCCTGCTGCAGCAAACCATCGGTCAGCCGCCCAGCTGGGGGTAAAGCGGCGTCACTCGTCCATGCAGGGCCGGGTTGTCGCTCTCGTCCTTCAGCTCGATGCCGCTCAGCCGCCGCTGGAACGCCTGCTCCAGCAGCCAGGCCAGGCGGAACGCCGCCTGCGGGTAATCCAGCCCCTCGGGCCGTACGTTGGAAATACAGTTGCGCTCGGCGTCCGTTCTGCGCGCGCTCGGTCCCCAGGTCAAATAGATGCCCAGACTGTCCGGCGACGACAGCCCCGGCCGTTCGCCGATCAGCATCGCCACCGCCCGAGCCTGCAGGCATTCACCGATCTCATCCCCCAGCGCCACCCGCGCCTGATGCGCCAGCACCACCGGTGCCACGGTCAGCCCCAGCGTATCGAGATAGGGCCGCAGCGCTTGCAGCAACGGCAGCGCCTGGCGGTGCACCGCCTTGGAGGAGAGGCCGTCCGCCACCGCCAGCAGCAGATCGACGCGGCGCGGCGGTAAACCAAGCAGCAGGCTGCGGCTATCCGGCGCCAATCGCCGCCCCAGATCCGGACGGCGCAGGTAGGCGGCGCGGTCGCCAGCCTGGCTGTGCACCGCCAGCGTGGGCCAACCGGCATCGTGCAGATCCGCCGCCAGCCGCTCGCTGTCGAAAGGCTGATGCACCGCGTCGCGCGCCTGGGCATGGGCCAGGCCGAAGCGCAGCAGCTCGTCGGTCGGCAGACTGGCGCCGGTGCGCCCCAGCGCGATGCGCGCGTCGGTAAAGGCGCGCAGCGCATCCCAACTGTTGACGTGAACCGGTTTGCTCATGTCCGTTCTCCCTGCAGCGCCAGCAACAGCGGGTGATTGGCGGCGGCGTCGCGCAGCCGCCCGCGTTCGTCGGTGATGTTCATCGCCGCCAGCCAGGCGGCGAACTCCGGCGCGTGCTTCAGCCCCAGCAGCTCTCGGATATAGAGCGCGTCGTGGAACGAGGTGCTTTGGTAGTTGAGCATGATGTCATCCGCGCCCGGTACGCCGATCAGGAACGTCAACCCGGCGGCGGCCAATAGCGTCAGCAGCGTGTCCATGTCGTCCTGATCGGCTTCGGCATGGTTGGTGTAGCAGACGTCGCAACCCAGCGGCAGGCCGAGCAGCTTGCCGCAGAAGTGGTCCTCCAGCCCGGCGCGGATAATTTGTTTGCCGTCATACAGGTATTCGGGGCCGATAAACCCCACCACGGTGTTGATCAGCAGCGGTGAGAAATGGCGCGCCACCGCATAGGCGCGCGCCTCGCAGGTCTGCTGATCGACGCCGTGATGCGCGTTAGCCGACAGGCAACTGCCCTGCCCGGTTTCGAAGTACATCACGTTATCGCCCAACGTGCCGCGCTTGAGGCTCAGCGCCGCCTGCTGCGCCTCCGCCAGCAGCGCCAGACTGATGCCGAAACCGCGATTGGCCGCTTCGGTACCGGCGATCGACTGAAACACCAGATCCACCGGCGCGCCGCGCTCCATCAGCCGCAGCGTGTTGGTCACATGGGTCAGCACGCAGGATTGGGTGGGAATGGCGAAGCGCTGGATCACGTCGTCCAGCATGTAGTTGAGCTTTTCCAGCAGCGGCAGGCTGTCGCTGGCCGGATTGATGCCAACCACCGCATCACCGCTGCCGTACAGCAGGCCGTCCAGCATGCTGGCGGCGATGCCCTGCAGGCTGTCGGTCGGGTGATTGGGCTGCAACCGCACGCTGAGGTGGCCCGGCAGGCCAATCGTATTGCGAAAGCGCGTCACCACCCGGCACTTTTTCGCCACCAGGATCAGATCCTGATTGCGCATGATCTTGCTCACCGCTGCCGCCATCTCCGGCGTGATACCGGCGGCCACCTGCGCCAGCATGGCGCTGTCGGCCTGCTCGCTCAGCAACCAGTCGCGAAAATCGCCGACCGTGAGGTGCGAGATGGGCTCAAAGGCGGCGGCATCGTGGCTATCGATAATCAGGCGCGTCACCTCGTCCTGCTCGTACGGCACCAGCGTCTGCTGCAGGAATGCCTTGAGCGGCACATCCGCCAGCGCGATGCGCGCCGCCATGCGCTCTTCGGCGCTTTCCGCCGCCACCTCCGCCAGATAATCGCCGGAGCGTGCAGGCGAAGCCTTCGCCATCAGCTGGCGCAGATCGCCAAAGCGATAGCCGCGTTGACCCACCGTTGCCTGATACATAGCCCCCTCCCTTGCCCCGAGTGACGAGATAACAGCCCTGCACCAAGTGTAGTCAGTGGTAAAAGAAAATTATTTTGCACGCGATCGCCGCCATCACGCCTCTCCCCATTTCACCCGCCGTCGCTTCAGGTTACAGTAGCCGCGAAAACAGGAGGGGTGATGGATCCGCAACGGCAAATTATCGACTGGCTGCAACAAGATAGCGCGCGCATGGCCGCCCTGCGCACCGTGCGCCGGCTCGGCCTGAATGACTGGTGCCTCGGCGCCGGCTTCGTACGCAACCTGGTGTGGGATCGGCGCCACGGCTATAGGGAGCCCACGCCGCTCAACGATATCGACGTGATCCACTTCGATGCGCAGCGTGCGGACGCCGAACGCGATCGCATGCTGGAGGCGCGGCTGCAACAGTGGCTGCCGCAGCCGTGGTCGGTCAAGAACCAGGCGCGCATGCACCTGCGCGGCGGCCGGGCGCCCTACCGCAACAGCGAAGAGGCCATCAGCTTCTGGACCGAAGTGGAAACGGCGATCGGCGCGCGCCTGAACGCCGACGACAGCATCACCCTGGTGGCCCCCTTCGGGCTCGCGGCGCTGTTCGACGACACCATTACCTTCAACGTGAAAAACGGCGATCGCGCGGCCTATGCCCAGCGCGTGCTCGACAAAGGCTGGCTGTTGCGCTGGCCGCGTCTGCGGCAGGTAAAGATTTAGCCGCCGCTGCCGATACCCTGATCAGCGATATACCGACTCAGGGAGAGCATCCATGTCGACCACCATCACCATGATCGTACCGATCAAAAATACCGTTCCCGGCGTCAGCAACGTCTTTAGCGCGCCGGGCCATCAGGGCGAATTGCTGATGGCCAAACCGGTCAACAACCAGCCGCAAGGCGGCAAGATGGAGAAAAACGAACGCGCCAACGGCAATGAAGAACCGGCTAACCTCAACGAAAGCCGCGCCTCGGTGCGCATCAAGGCGCTGAACCGGCAGATTCAGGCGCTGCAGCAAAAGCTGGTGGAGCTGAAGGACTCCAGCGCCGACCCCAAAGAGATCGAAAAACAGAAACAGCTGATCGAAGCGCAGATCAAGATGTTGCAGGCCGAGATCGCGCGCATCCAGAAAGAAGAAATGGAAAAGCAGCAGCAGGAGCAGATGGCAAAAGCCGCAGCGCAATCCGGCGACGGCGTAAACCGCCCAACGCCGCTCAACGCAGTGGACGTCTATATCTGACTCAATATTCCGCGTTTTCCTGCCGGCGCTGTTGCAGCAGCGCCGCCTGCTGACGCGCCACCTGCCAGATGGCCTCCGCCGCCGGCGTCAGCGAACGGTTCTTGCGCCGTACCAGCATCAGTGCACGGTTGATCTCCGGCACCAGCCGCCGCACCCGGAGCCGCCCCCCTTCCGGCAACGGCAGCGCCAACGCCGGGAAAATGCTGATGCCGATCCCCTCCGCCACCATCGGGAACAGCGTCGCCGGATGGCCGATTTCCTGCACCACCTGCGCCTCCACGCCCTGCTGCCTCAGCGCACTGTCGATCAGCGGCCGGCTGCCCGACGCGTAATCCTGCAACACCAGGCGGCAGCCGTTTAACGCCGACCAACGCACCTCTTGCTGCGCAGCAAACGGGTGATCGTCGCGGCACAGCAACAGGAAAGGCTCATGCAGCACCGCTTCGCACTCCAGATCCACCGCCTGCACCGGATCGACCACGATGCCGAAATCCACCTCGGCGTTACGCACGCTGTGCAGCACCTGCTGCTGCGCCTGATCGCGCAGCATGATGCGGATCTCTGGATATTCACGCTCGCCGGCGGCGATGCACTGCGGCATCAGATGGGCGGAAATGGTCTGGCTCGTCGCCACCCGCACCGTGCCGCTGCGCTGTACGCCAAAGCTGCGCGCATCCAGCAACGCGGCCTGCAGCTCGTCCAGCAGCCGTTCGACCCGGTTGGCTAGCCGCAGGCCGGCGTCGGTCAACGCCACCTCACGCGTGGTGCGATCCAGCAGGCGCACGCCGACCTCCGCCTCCAGCTCTTTCACGCTGTGGCTGACCGCCGATTGCGTCAGGCCGATCGCCTCCCCGGCGCGGCTGAAGCTGCCGTGGCGGGCGATGGCGACGAACACCCGCAGCTGTTTGAGTGAGTAATTCATGTGTTTTATTCATGGATGAATTAAATAAATCAATTTTATTATTATATGCCCGCGCGGGAGAATAGCCCCATCGATTTTCTACCCGAGCGCATCGCCATGAGATTCCTGCCCGATCGTTTTACCCTGACGCTGATCGCCACCGTGCTGCTGGCGTCGTTCCTGCCGGCGCGCGGCGAGTTCGTCGGCTGGCTCAACGCCCTGACCATCGCCGCCATCGCCCTGCTGTTTTTCATGCACGGCGCCAAGCTGTCGCGCGAGGCCATCCTGGCCGGCAGCAATAACTGGCGGCTGCATCTGTGGGTGATGTTCAGCACCTTCATCATTTTTCCGGCGCTGGGGATGCTGTTCGCCTGGTGGGCGCCGATCGACGTCAGCCCCGAACTGTACGCCGGTTTCATCTACCTGTGCATTCTGCCCGCCACCGTGCAGTCGGCCATCGCCTTCACCTCGCTGGCGGGCGGCAACGTCGCGGCGGCAGTGTGCAGCGCTTCCGCCTCCAGCCTGCTCGGGATCTTCGTATCGCCGCTGCTGGTCGGCCTGTTGATGAACGTGCACGGCGATACCGGCGGCCTGCGGCAGGTCGGTTCGATCGTGCTGCAGCTGCTGGTGCCGTTTGTCGCCGGCCACCTGCTGCGGCCGCTGATCGGCGGCTGGATCGAGCGCCATCGGCCGCTTATCGGTAAAACCGACCAGACCTCGATTCTGCTGGTAGTGTACGCCGCCTTCAGCGAGGCGGTGACGCACGGCATCTGGCATCAGGTGGGGATCGGTTCGCTGGCGTTTATCGTCGGCGGCAGCATCGTGCTGCTGGCGATCGTGCTGGTGGTGAACACTTACATGGCGCGTTGGCTGGGGTTCAGCAAAGCGGACGAGATCACCATCGTATTCTGCGGTTCGAAGAAGAGCCTGGCGAACGGCATTCCGATGGCCAATATCCTGTTCCCGGCGGCGACGGTGGGGATCATGGTGCTGCCGCTGATGGTGTTTCATCAGGTGCAGCTGATGACCTGCGCAGTGCTGGCCAAAAGATACCAGCGCAAGCAGCGAGCGCAACAGGCGGTGCCCAACGCCAACGCACAGGCGTCGCGCGGGTAAAAAAAAGACGGGCCAAGGCCCGTCAGTTCAGCTTTTCTTCAGCGGCTTGACCAAGTGGTCAAGCCCTTCGATTTTAATCGCCAGCGTCATCTCCATCAGCATGCCGAGCTTGCCTTTGGGGAATTCGCCCTTGCGGGCGAACCACAGCAGGTACTCTTCGGGCAGATCGATCAGCACCCGCCCCTGGTACTTGCCGAACGGCATCACGGTATTGGCGATCTCCAGCAGGTGTTCTTTTTCCATCACTCACCCAGCAAGCGGATCATCTCCGCTTCGTCGATCACGGCGATACCCAGCTCCTGCGCCTTCGCCAGCTTGGAACCGGCCGCCTCACCGGCGATCACCAGATCGGTTTTCTTCGACACGCTGCCGCTGACCTTGGCGCCCAGCGCCGTCAGGCGATCTTTGGCCTCGTCGCGCGACAGCTGGCTCAGCGAGCCGGTCAGCACCACGGTTTTGCCGGCGAACGGGCTGTCTATCTCTTCCGCCGCCACCACCACCGGCGCCGGCCAGTGGATGCCGATCTCGGCGCCCACCAGCTCGTTGATCACCTGCTGATTGAGCGCTTCATCGAGGAAGTTGCGAGTGTGTTTGGCCACCACTTCGCCGACGTCCGGCACCTCTTTCAGCGCCTCGATATCAGCGGCGAACAACTTCTCGAGCGATCCGAAATGCGCCGCCAGGTTGGCGGCGGTCGCTTCGCCGACCTCGCGAATGCCGAGCGCATACAGGAAGCGGGCGAAGGTGGTCTGTTTGGATTTCTCCAGCGCATTGACCAGGTTCTGCGCCGATTTCGGCCCCATGCGATCCAGACCGGTCAGAATGCCGGCGGACAGCCGGAACAGATCGGCCGGGTTCTTCACGTACTCCTTGTCCACCAGTTGCTCTATGATCTTGTCGCCCATGCCTTCAACGTCCAGCGCGCGGCGGGAAACGAAATGCTTCAACGCCTCTTTGCGCTGCGCGCCGCAGATAAGACCGCCGGTGCAGCGCGCCACGGCTTCGCCTTCCACGCGCTCAACGTCGGAGCCGCACACCGGGCAGTGCAGCGGGAACACCACTTCGCGCGCATCCTGCGGCCGGCGGTCTTCCAGCACCCCCACCACCTGCGGGATCACGTCGCCGGCACGGCGCACGATCACCGTATCGCCGATGCGCAGCCCCAACCGCTCAATTTCATCGGCATTGTGCAAGGTGGCATTGCTGACGGTCACCCCGGCCACCAACACCGGCTCAAGGCGGGCCACCGGCGTAATCGCGCCGGTGCGGCCAACCTGAAACTCCACTTCGCGCACCACGGTGATCTGCTCCTGGGCCGGGAATTTGAACGCCGTCGCCCAACGCGGTGCTCGCGCCACAAAGCCCAGCGTTTCCTGCAGATCGATGTCGTCAATCTTGATCACCACGCCGTCGATGTCGAAACCGAGCTGTGCCCGGTCCTGCTCGACCTGACGATAAAACGCCAGCACTTCCTCGCTGCCGGTGCGGCGCTGGGCGCGATCGCTAACCGGCAGGCCCCAGGCCTTGAACTGCATCAGGCGCTCAAAGTGGCTGCGCGGCAGCTCGCCGCCTTCCAGCAGGCCGACGCCGTAGCAGAAGAAGGTCAGCGGCCGTTTAGCGGTAATGCGCGGATCGAGCTGGCGCAGCGAACCGGCGGCGGCGTTGCGCGGATTGGCAAACACCTTGCCGTCTTTGCGCCGCGCCTCTTCGTTCATCTGTTCAAAACCGGCCTGCGGCATGAACACTTCGCCGCGCACTTCCAGCCGGCGCGGGATGTTGTCGCCGGTCAGGCGCAGCGGGATGGCGCGAATGGTACGCACGTTGGTGGTGATGTTCTCCCCGGTGGTGCCATCGCCGCGCGTCGCCGCGCGCACCAGTTCGCCGTCTTCATACAGCAGGCTGACCGCCAGGCCATCCAGCTTCAGTTCGCAGCAGAAGGTCAGCGGATCGCTGCTTTTGAGCCTGTCCTGCACGCGCTTGTAAAACGCCAGGAAACTTTCTTCGTCGAACACGTTGTCCAGCGACAGCATCGGCACTTCGTGACGCACCTGGTCGAACGCCGCAAGCGGCGCCGCGCCCACGCGCTGGGTCGGCGAATCGGCGGTGATCAGCTCCGGATGCGCGCTCTCGAGCTCGCGCAGCTCGCGCATCAGGCGGTCATATTCCGCATCCGGCACTTCGGGCGCATCCAGCACATGATACTGGTATTCATGATGGCGCAATGTGGCTCGTAGTTGATTGATTTGTTGGATTATCGATTCCATGGCTCACCATCAAAGATAAAAAACCCCCGGCTAGCGGGGGCTTTGTTGTTACGGATGTTCAGTGCGCGCGGCAACCCGGTCAGGCGTTGTTTTCCAACACTTCACGGATACGCGCTTTGTAGGTTTCCAGCTTCTGCGGCGTCATCATGCGGCGCTCGTCGTCCAGCACCACGCCGCCCACATCGTCGGCGATGCGCTGCGCCGACTGCAGCATCAGCTTGAAGTTCTGATTGGCGTCGCCGTAAGACGGCACCATCATGAACATCGACACGCCCGGCGTGGAGAAATCGGACATCATGTCAGGATCGAACGACCCCGGCTTGACCATGTTCGCCAGGCTGAACAGCACCGGGCCGCTGCCGGCCGGGCTGATATGACGGTGGAAGATGCCCATCTCGCCAAACTGGAAGCCGGCCTGCAACACGCTCTGCAGCAGCACTTCGCCGCCGATCACACCGCCCTGGTGGGCCGTGACGTGCAGCACCAGCACGGTCTCTTTCAGTTTAGCCTGAACTGGCGCGGCCGCCGGCTGCGGTGCAGGTTCCGGCGCAGGCTTCACTTCCGGCGCTTGCTGCACTGGGGCTGGCTCGGCGTGGAATGCCGGTTCCGCCCCCTGCGGCGCCTCATGTTCATGCGGCAGATCGTCGACGCGCGGCTCACGGCGCGCGGCCGGTTGCGGTTGCTGCGATTCGGCCTGTTCTTCGTCCGACGCATAGTTGTTCAGCAGGATGTCATCATACTCCGGCCGCTGAGACAGCGGAGGCGGCGTCTGATGGGCAGCCGGCTGAACGGCGTGGGGCGCTGGCGCAGCCGCCGGAGCGGGCTTCGGCGCGGCCACGGGTTCTTCGCGTGCGGCATCGAAATGGCCGAATGACGGCTCGTCTTGCGGGTGAGCGGCGCGTACGCGCACCTCACCGACGCCTTCTTCGAGATCGTCGATCGGAGTTTGTTCACGTTCCTTTTGGGAACGTTTGGCTGGGCGATCGCGGAAGAGCGCTGACCGTTCTTTGCGACTGGTCCACAGACCGTGCAATAACAGCGCTATTATGGCGATCGCGCCAACAACGATTAATATCAGACGCAAATCCTGCATCATTGCTATCTCTGTTGTTCCAATACATTGCCACCGCGGCAAACATTCACTCTTTAACTCTATTTGCCCGCGCACACAAGTGCAAGTCCGTGCTGAACTTTATGCCAATAAAGATGATTATACTGCCTTTTTCTGCTGGTTTTTCAGCCAACCCTACCCTAGCCAGTGGAAAATCATCCCTATATGATAATGATGCCTGTTCAGACAACGAGATAACTTAAGATATGTCCTATACGCAGCTCCCTTCCCGCTCGACCAGCGGCATTCACTATTTCGCCGAAGGCTGGCGCCTGATTTCGCGCCCGGGGATTAAACGCTATGTGGTCCTGCCGTTGCTGGTCAACGTGCTGCTGATGGGCTCCGCTTTCTGGTGGCTGTTCAGCCGGCTTGGCGATTGGATCCCGGCGATGATGAGCCACGTTCCCGACTGGCTGCAATGGTTGAGCTACCTGCTGTGGCCGCTGGCGGTCATTTCGGTGCTGCTGGTGTTCAGCTATCTATTCAGCACTATCACCAATCTGATCGCCGCGCCGTTCTGCGGCCTGCTGGCCGAGCAGCTCGAAGGCAGCCTGACCGGCAAACCGCTGCCGGACACCGGCCTGCTCGGCATCGCCAAAGATCTGCCGCGCATCATGGCGCGCGAATGGCGCAAGCTAATGTATTACCTGCCGCGCGCGCTGCTGCTGCTGGCGCTGTACTTCGTGCCCGGCATCGGCCAGACGGTGGCGCCGGTGCTGTGGTTCCTGTTCAGCGCCTGGATGCTGGCGATCCAGTATTGCGACTACCCGTTCGACAACCACAAGGTGAGCTTTGCCGACATGCGCCGCGCTTTGCGCCAGCACAAAACCGACAATCTGCAGTTCGGCGCGCTGGTCAGCCTCTTTACCATGATCCCGATCCTCAACCTGGTGATCCTGCCGGTCGCCGTCTGCGGCGCCACCGCGATGTGGGTCGATCGTTATCGCACGCAATTCGTCCGATAATCGCTGTTTTTTACCGCCGACAGCGCGGGAATTTTCGACAGGGCGCGCATTTCGCGCCCTTATCATTGTGCTTAAAACTTATTTCCTAATAACATATAGATATACCAATTCTTTACTTCCCTGCCGGTACTGTTAGCGTATGCTTTCGATGTTCCCCACATTTTCATAGAGTTAAAGGACGGGCTATGAGCAAGATATATGAAGACAACTCATTAACAATCGGCCATACGCCGCTGGTTCGTCTGAACCGTATCGGCAACGGACGCATTCTGGCCAAGGTTGAATCACGTAACCCGAGCTTCAGCGTCAAATGCCGCATCGGTGCCAATATGATTTGGGATGCGGAACAACGCGGCGTGCTGACCGCCGGCAAGGAACTGGTGGAGCCGACCAGCGGCAACACCGGCATCGCGCTGGCCTTCGTCGCCGCTGCGCGCGGTTACAAGCTGACGCTGACCATGCCGGAAACCATGAGCATCGAGCGCCGCAAGCTGCTCAAGGCGCTGGGCGCCAATCTGGTGCTGACCGAAGGGGCGAAAGGCATGAAAGGCGCCATCGCCAAAGCCGAAGAGATCGTCGCCACCGATCCGAACCGTTACCTGATCCTGCAGCAGTTCAGCAACCCGGCCAACCCGGCCATCCATGAAAAAACCACCGGCCCAGAAATCTGGGAAGACACCGATGGGGAAGTCGACGTGTTCATCTCCGGCGTCGGCACCGGCGGCACATTGACCGGCGTCAGCCGCTACATCAAGAACACCAAAGGCAAGGCCATCACCACCGTGGCGGTCGAGCCGACCGACTCGCCGGTCATCAGCCAGGCGCTGGCCGGTGAAGAGCTGAAACCGGGCCCGCACAAGATCCAGGGCATCGGCGCCGGCTTCATTCCGGGCAACCTCGATCTTGACCTGGTGGATCGCGTCGAGAAAGTCTCCAACGACGAAGCCATCAGCATGGCGCGTCGTCTGATGGACGAAGAAGGCATCCTGGCGGGCATCTCTTCCGGCGCAGCGGTCGCGGCGGCGGTGAAACTGGCCGAAGAACCGGCGTTCGCCGACAAGACTATCGTGGTCATCCTGCCCTCTTCCGGCGAACGTTATCTCAGCACCGCGCTGTTCGCCGATCTGTTCACCGAGCAGGAATTGCAGCAGTAATTCCGCAACTGCACAAATCGCTAAAAAAGCACCCTGCGGGGTGCTTTTTTGTGGACTGGATCAAACTTTATAGCAGTCCAAGATTGCTTTTGCCCGTCGCCTTTAGTATTTAACGTTGCATTATTTCGATGCGCAAAATTAATCACTCTCCGAGCACGGTCAAGGCTGAATCGATTTACTCATCTGTCGCCGACGCGGCGAATCGGGCATAATGGGGAGCGGATTGGAACGACGTCTAAAGCCGAGTTTTTTGATCTGAAGTGCCTAACGCGTCGTTTTCTGTTGCATCAACGTTCGCCCCTGTCCATAGTCAGGCGCTATAACCAGACAAGTTAAAGTCAGGCCCCTGGGCTAAACTTTAACTCCACAACATTAATCCAATAAGTTGGGGAAACATCAATGTTCCAGCAAGAAGTTACTATTACCGCTCCGAATGGTCTGCATACTCGCCCTGCCGCTCAGTTCGTTAAAGAAGCCAAAGGCTTCACGTCTGACATCACCGTGACCTCCAACGGCAAAAGCGCCAGCGCTAAAAGCCTGTTCAAACTGCAAACTCTGGGGCTGACTCAAGGGACCGTAGTGACCATCTCAGCTGAAGGTGAAGACGAGCAGAAAGCCGTTGAGCACTTGGTAAAACTGATGGCAGAGCTTGAGTAATCGGCCCGTCTTTTTAGTTAACACCAGTCAAGAGTAAGGTAGGGTTATGATTTCAGGCATTTTAGTATCACCGGGCATCGCTTTTGGTAAGGCTCTCTTGCTGAAAGAAGACGACATCGTCATCAACCGGAAAAAAATCTCTGCTGATCAAGTAGAGCAGGAAGTCTCGCGTTTTCTGGCCGGCCGCGCGAAAGCGTCCGAACAGCTGGAAGCGATCAAGACCAAAGCTGGCGAAACCTTCGGCGAAGAGAAGGAAGCTATCTTCGAAGGCCACATCATGTTGCTGGAAGACGAAGAGCTTGAGCAGGAAATCATAGCCCTAATCAAAGACGATCTGGCCTCCGCAGACGCCGCCGCCTACACCGTGATCGAAGGTCAGGCAAAAGCGTTGGAAGAGCTGGACGACGAATACCTGAAAGAACGCGCCGCCGACGTGCGCGACATCGGCAAACGCCTGCTGCAAAACATTCTGGGCATGCCGATCGTCGATCTGGGCTCCATTCAGGACGAAGTGATCCTGGTGGCCACCGATCTGACCCCGTCCGAGACCGCGCAGCTGAACCTGGACAAAGTGCTGGGCTTCATTACCGATCTCGGCGGCCGCACCTCCCACACCTCTATCATGGCGCGCTCCCTGGAGCTGCCGGCGATCGTCGGTACCAGCGACGTGACCAAGCAGGTGAAAAACGACGACTACCTGATTCTGGATGCGGTTAACAACAAAATTTACGTTAATCCGACCGCTGACGTTATCGATCAGCTGAAAGCCGCCCAGAACCAATACATCACCGAGAAAAACGATCTGGCCAAGCTGAAGGACCTGCCGGCGATTACGCTGGACGGCCATCAGGTTGAAGTCTGCGCCAACATCGGCACCGTGCGCGACGTCGCGGGTGCAGAGCGCAACGGCGCGGAAGGCGTCGGCCTGTACCGTACCGAATTCCTGTTCATGGACCGCGACTCGCTGCCAACCGAAGACGAGCAGTTCCAGGCTTATAAAGCCGTGGCGGAAGCCATGGGCTCGCAGGCCGTGATCGTCCGCACCATGGACATCGGCGGCGACAAAGACCTGCCGTACATGAACCTGCCGAAGGAAGAGAACCCGTTCCTCGGCTGGCGCGCCATCCGCATCGCGATGGACCGCCGTGAAATCCTGCACGCCCAGCTGCGCGCCATCCTGCGCGCCTCGGCGTTCGGCAAACTGCGCATCATGTTCCCGATGATCATCTCCGTGGAAGAAGTGCGCGATCTGAAAGGCGAAATCGAGACGCTGAAGGCGCAGCTGCGCGAAGAAGGCAAGGCGTTTGACGAGAGCATCGAGGTGGGCGTGATGGTGGAAACACCGGCTGCGGCGGTCATCGCTCACCACCTGGCGAAAGAAGTCGACTTCTTTAGTATTGGGACAAACGATCTAACCCAGTATACTCTGGCGGTAGATCGCGGCAACGAGCTGATTTCTCATCTCTATAACCCGATGTCCCCATCAGTACTTAGCCTGATCAAACAGGTTATTGATGCATCTCACGCAGAAGGCAAGTGGACCGGCATGTGCGGCGAACTGGCTGGCGATGAGCGTGCTACACTGTTGTTATTGGGCATGGGGCTGGATGAGTTCAGCATGAGTGCGATTTCAATCCCGCGCATCAAGAAAATTATTCGTAACACGAATTTCGAAGATGTGAAGGCGTTGGCAGCGCAGGCCTTGGCACAGCCAACGGCACAAGACCTGATGAATTGCGTCAATAAATTCATCGAAGAAAAAACGCTCTGCTAAACTTCCAAGACACTGGAACGCCGCCCAATTTAATGCTTAGGAGAAGATCATGGGTTTGTTCGATAAACTGAAATCTCTGGTTTCTGATGACAAGAAAGACACGGGCACTATCGAGATCGTCGCTCCCCTTTCTGGCGAAATCGTCAATATCGAAGATGTGCCGGACGTAGTGTTCGCTGAAAAAATCGTTGGCGACGGTATCGCCATCAAACCGGCCGGTAACAAAATGGTTGCTCCGGTTGACGGCACCATCGGTAAGATTTTCGAAACCAACCATGCATTCTCTATCGAATCCGACAGCGGCATTGAGCTGTTCGTCCACTTCGGCATCGATACCGTAGAACTGAAAGGCGAAGGCTTCAAACGCATCGCCGAAGAAGGTCAGCGCGTCAAGAAAGGTGACGTGGTTATCGAGTTCAACCTGCCACTGCTGGAAGAGAAAGCCAAGTCTACCCTGACGCCGGTCGTTATCTCCAACATGGACGAGATCAAAGAGCTGATCAAACTGTCCGGCAGCGTGACCGTTGGCGAAACCCCGATCATCCGCATCAAGAAGTAAGCGCGGATGAGCAAGAAAAACGGCGCCCTCGGCGCCGTTTTTTTATCCCCTTCGTCGTATCCCAATCTCGCTACGTTATGACGACCAGCGCGGGATACGCAGGGTAATGACCAGCCCCTCTTTGTCGCCGTTGCGCGCCTCAACCTGGCCGCCGTGCGCCAATACCACCTTGCGGGTAATCGCCAGCCCCAAGCCGTAACCCTTGCCCGACTGCGCCGACTTCACACGCACGAACGGATCGAAGATGCTCGACAGCTTCGCCTCTTCGACCCCCGGCCCCTGATCGCTGACGGCGATCTGGAACTGGTTATCGACGCGCGACAGCGCCACCGTCACCCGCTGGCCGTGGCTGGAAAAGCGCAGCGCATTGCGCACGATGTTGTCCACCGCTCGCCGCATCAGCTCCGCATTGCCTTTGACGGTATACTCCACGTCCGACTCGGCCTGCAGCACGATATCCACGCCGGGCACCTGCGCCTCGTAGCGTGCATCACTCACCACCGCGTCCACCAGGCCGTACAGATCGAAATACTCCTCGTCCGGCAGGCTACTGTGTTCGGTACGCGACAACGCCAGCAGCTCGCCGATCATTTTGTCCAGCCGCCCCGACTCGTGTTCGATACGTTTGAGCGAGGCTTCGACGTTACCGGCATTCTGCCGCGCCAGGCCAATCGCCAGCTGCAGGCGCGCCAGCGGTGAACGCAGCTCGTGCGAAACGTCATGAAGTAACTGCTCGCGGGCGCTAACCAGCAGTTCCAGCCGCTCGGCCATGGTGTCGAAATCGCGCGCCACGTCGGACAGCTCGTCATGGCGGCGCCGCATGTTCGGGAACAGCCGCACCGACAGATCGCCCTGCGCCACCCGATCCAGGCCGCCGCGCAGCTGACGCATCGGCCGGGTCAGGTTCCAGGCCAGCACGGCGCTGAACAGCAAACCGCCCAGCCCGCCGACCCACAGCATCGGCGCAGGAATGTTGAAGAAGTGGGAACGCCGCTCCGGCCGATACTCTTCCCGCAGCCCGCGCACGTCATAGCTCAGCCAGTAACCTTGCCCTTCCCCGGTCTGCACCCAGGCGGAAATCGCTTTCGGCATACGACGCCCTTCAAACACCGGTTCTTCCGGCGCGGGCGGCGGCGGTTGGGTCATCGGCGTAACCGACAGCAGACGCCTGTCGTCCTCGGGCCAGTCGCGCATCAGGGCTTCCAGCGCCGGCATACCGCCGCTGCGCAACTGGGTGGCGGCGGAGGTCAGTTGCAGGCCAATGACCCGCCGCGCCATGGCGTTCTCCGGCGGCACATAACGATCGCCATAAAGAGAAAACGCCACCCACAGCGCCTGCGTCATGATGAGGAAGGTCAACCAAAAGCCGAGTAAAATTTTCCAGAACAGTCTTCCGCGCATATCAGGTTACCGGATGCGATAGCCGATGCTGCGCACCGTCTCGATGCTGAGCTTACTGCCGGCCAACGCGCTCAGCTTCTGGCGAATATTGCTGATGTGCACGTCCACGCTGCGGTCATAGGCCTCACGCGGGCGCCCCAGCCCCTTCTCGGACAGCTCGTCCTTCGACACCACGCGATCCGGCGCGCGCAGCAACAGCTCCAACAGATTGAATTCCGAAGCGGTCAGATCAAACGCCTTACCGCGCCATTCGCTGCTGCGGGTTGAAGGGTTTAGCGTCAGCTCGCCGAAGCTGATGGCGGCTTCGTCGTCCGCCTCTTGCGGCCGCTCTTCGAAACGGCGCAGCACCGCGCGCAGACGCGCCACCAATTCGCGCGGGTAGCACGGTTTGGGCATGTAATCGTCAGCGCCCATCTCCAGGCCAATCACCCGATCGATGTTGTCGCCTTTGGCGGTCAACATGATGATCGGCAGCCGGCTCTTTTTACGTACGTCCCGCAGCACGTCAATGCCGCTCATGTCCGGCAGCATGATGTCGAGGATCATCGCGGTATAGTCGCCCGACAGCGCGCCCTCTACCCCCGCCTTGCCCGTCAGCACTAGCGTGGCATCGAAGCCTTCGCCGGTCAGGTATTCGCTCAGCATGGTGCCAAGCTCCAGGTCATCGTCGACCAGTAAAATTTTCATGCCTTGCTCCTTCACCGATTTTCGTTATTTTCCCGCCAATTCCGCCGGCCCGCAGCCGGTTTTACTCAATCCTTACACATCGCTCTTTGCGTCTCGCCACCGTTATTGTGGCCGCTGCCGCGCAATTTCTCTACTTCAGTCATGGCATTGGCGCACGAGCAAGCGGCAGCTACCACGCAAGCGGGGCTGCCGTCTGTCGAAAGGAAAGGGGGAAAGATTCTCCCGACGGAACACACCGCCGGGAAGGAGCGATCAGTCGAACACGCCGGTAGAGAGGTAACGGTCGCCGCGATCGCAAACGATCGCCACCACGACGCTGCCAGGGTGGGCCGCCGCGATGCGCAAGGCGCCGGCTACCGCACCGCCGGAGCTGACGCCGCAGAAAATGCCTTCACGCTGCGCCAACTGGCGCATGGTCTGCTCGGCATCGCCCTGTTCGATATCCAACACCTGATCCACCAGCTCCGGGCGGAAAATCCCCGGCAGGTAAGCAGGCGACCAACGGCGAATGCCGGGGATGCTGCTGCCCTCCGCCGGCTGCAGGCCGACGATCTGCACCTGCGGATTCTGGCTCTTCAGGTAACCGCCCACGCCGGTAATGGTGCCGGTGGTGCCCATGCTGGAAACGAAGTGCGTGATGCGCCCTTCGGTCTGGCGCCAGATCTCCGGGCCAGTGGTGGTGAAGTGGGCATAAGGATTGTCGAGATTGTTAAACTGATCCAGCACCTTGCCCTGCCCCTGGCGCTGCATCTCCAACGCCAGATCGCGCGCCCCTTCCATCCCCTGCTCACGGCTGACCAGGATCAGTTCCGCACCGTAGGCGCGCATCGCCGCCTGCCGTTCCAGGCTCATGTTCTCCGGCATCAGCAGCTTCAGCGTATAGCCTTTCAATGCAGCGATCATCGCCAGTGCAATACCGGTGTTGCCGCTGGTAGCCTCGATCAGCACGTCGCCGGGCTTGATCTCCCCGCGCAGCTCCGCCTGCTGGATCATCGCCAACGCGGCGCGATCCTTCACCGATCCCGCCGGGTTATTGCCTTCCAGTTTGACCCATACTTCGCTGCCCGCCTGGGCGGCCAGCCGTTGCAGTTTTACCAGCGGGGTATTCCCGATGCATTGTTCGAGCGTTGTCACGATCTTTGCCTGTGTGTTGGTGTGCGTAAAGTAAAAAGGCAACCCTGGGGTTGCCTTGAAAAAAAGGGCTGTTAAAACCTATCAGGCGCTTTTGGCTAACGCAACAGGTTGCAGCAGTTGATCGCCGGCATACAGCCGCGCATTGAGGCTGCCGACGTAATAACGGCCGCCGCGCACCGGCGTGGCGTTGCCTTCCGGCAGCACTATGCTTATCGGTTCCTGATGCCAGCCGATCGGCTGCACCGTCAGCTGCCAGAAATGGCCGCGCGGGCTGACTTCCAGCACCTGAACCGGCAGCGGGCAACGTTCGCTGCTTTCGGTCGCCACTTCCATTTCCCACGGGCGCAGGAACAGATCGACGCTGCCCTGGTGCATCGGCTGGAACGACAGCGGCCACTGGTGCGCGCCGACGAACAGCTGGGAGCCGCGAATTTCGCCGTTCAGGCGGTTCACTTCCCCCATGAATTCCAGCACGAAGCGGCTGGCCGGCTCGCGCATAATCTCCTCCGGCGAGCCAACCTGTTCGATATTACCCTGGCTCATCACCACGATGCGGTCGGCCACTTCCATCGCTTCTTCCTGATCGTGGGTGACGAATACGCTGGTGAACTTCAGCTCTTCGTGCAGTTGGCGCAGCCAGCGACGCAGCTCTTTACGCACCTGCGCATCCAGCGCGCCAAACGGCTCGTCCAGCAGCAGAATTTGCGGTTCCACCGCCAGGGCGCGCGCCAGCGCCACGCGCTGTTTCTGGCCGCCGGACAGCTGCGACGGGTAGCGATTGGCCAAATGGCCAAGCTGCACCATGTCCAGCAACTGAGTGACTTTCTGTTTGATCGCCGCGGCGTTCGGCCGCTCGCGGCGTGGCAGCACGGTCAGGCCGAAGGCGATGTTGTCGAACACCGTCATGTGGCGGAACAGCGCATAGTGCTGAAACACGAAACCCACGCGCCTGTCGCGTGCATGCATGTGGCTGACGTCGGTGCCGTGGAAGCCCAGCTTGCCGCCGCTCTGGCTTTCCAGCCCGGCGATGATGCGCAGCAGCGTGGTCTTGCCGGAACCGGACGGCCCGAGCAGCGCCACCATCTCGCCGGAAGCAATATCGAGCGAGATATCGTTCAATACCTTGGTGCGACCGAAGTACTTGTTGATGCCGTTAATCTCAATGCTCATGATTTTCCTCCCGCTCGAGACGCGCGTTTTGACGTTCCAGACGCCACTGCAGCGCACTCTTCAAAAATAGGGTAACGATCGCCATCAGGGTCAACAGCGCGGCAGCGGTAAAGGAACCGACGGTGTTGTAATCCTGCTGCAACAGCTCGACCTGCAGCGGCAGACTGTAGGTTTCTCCGCGAATCGAACCGGACACCACCGACACCGCGCCGAACTCGCCGATGGCGCGTGCGTTGGTCAGCACCACGCCATACAGCAGCGCCCAGCGAATGTTGGGCAGCGTCACGCGGCGGAACATCTGCCAGCCGGACGCCCCCAGCAGAATGGCGGCCTCGTCTTCCTGGCTGCCCTGGCTGAGCATCATCGGCACCAGCTCGCGCACCACGAAGGGACAGGTGACGAAAATAGTCACCAACACCATGCCCGGCCAGGAGAACATGATCTGGATGTTATGCGCATCCAGCCAGCCGCCCAGCAGGCCGTTGCTGCCGTAAAACAGCAGGTAAATCAGCCCCGCCACCACCGGTGAAACGGCGAACGGGATATCGATCAGCGTCAGCAGCAGCTGGCGGCCGGGGAAGGTGAAACGCGTCACCAGCCACGCCAGCAACGTGCCGAACACCAGGTTAAACGGCACGGTAATCAGCGCGATCAAGACCGTCAGCCAAATGGCGTGCAGCATGTCCGGATCGAGCAAGTTGCTCCACATCGCGCCGAATCCTTTGGAAAAGGCCTCGGCGAAAATCGACATCATCGGCACCACCAGCAGCAGCACCGAGAACAGCGCGCCGATAGCGATCAGCGTCCACTTGCCCCAGTTGACGCGCGGGCGCTCGGCGCCATTGAAGGCGGAAACATCAGCCATCAGTGCCCTCCTCCCAAACGTCTGCCGAAGCGGCTTTGCAATACGTTAATGCTGAACAGCAGCAGCAGCGACGCCGCCAGGATCACCGAGGCGATGGCGCTGGCCGCCGGGTAATCGAACTCCTGCAAACGCACAAAAATCATCAGCGAGGTCACTTCCGTCTTCCAGGCGATGTTGCCGGCGATGAAAATCACCGCGCCGAACTCGCCCAGGCTACGGGTAAAGGAGATGGCGGTGCCGGCCAGCAATGCCGGCGCCACCTCGGGCAGCACCACGCGGCGAAAACTCTGCCAGCGCGTGGCGCCCAGCGTCTCGGCCGCCTCTTCGTATTCCGGCCCCAGCTCTTCCAGCACCGGCTGCACGGTGCGCACCACAAACGGCAAGCTGGTGAACGCCATCGCTACCGCGATCCCGAGCCAGGTAAAGGTAACCTTGATGTCGAAGTGCGCCAGCCACTGACCGTACCAGCCGGTGGTAGAAAACAGCCCCGCCAGCGTCAGGCCGGCCACCGCCGTCGGCAGCGCGAACGGCAGATCGATCAGGCCATCCAGCAGCGAACGGCCGGGAAAACGGTAGCGCGTCAGGATCCAGGCCATCAGCATGCCGAACACCGCATTGAACAGGCTGGCAACGCCGGCCGCCAGCAGCGTCACTTTATACGCCGCCACCACCTGCGGGTTGGATATCACTTCCCAATATTGCGCCAGGCTCATCTGCGCCAGCTGCATCACCAGCGCGGTGAGCGGCAGCAGCAGGATCAAACAGGTATAAAACAGACTGCTGCCGAGGCTGAGGCCAAATCCGGGCAGCACCCGCTTACTGGACGACAACGCCAACATTTACTTGCGCCCTGCCGCTAACAGCTGATCCAGCTCGCCGCCGGTGGCGAAATGGGTTTTCATCACCTGCGGCCAGCCGCCAAATTGATCTTCCACCCGGAACAGTTGGGTGTCCGGGAATTGCCCCTTGGCCGCCGCCATCGCTTTCTGGTCATACACGCGGTAGTAGAAGCTGGTGATCACCTGCTGCGCCGCCGGGCTGTAGAGATAGTTCAGATAGGCTTTGGCCGCCTGTTCGGTGCCGTTGCGCTCGACGTTTTTGTCGACCCAGGCCACCGGGAACTCCGCCAGAATATCGACCGGCGGCACGATCACTTCGTACTTGTCTTCACCGTATTGCTTGCGGATGTTGTTCACTTCGGACTCGAAGCTGATCAGCACGTCGCCCAAACCGCGCTCGACGAAGGTGGTGGTCGCGCCGCGGCCGCCGGTATCGAACACCAGCACGTTCTTCAGGAAACGGGTCATGAAGGCGCGAGTCTTGGCCGTATCATTGCCGTCGGCCTGGCTGGCGGCGCCCCAGGCAGCCAGATAGGTATAACGGCCGTTGCCGGAGGTTTTCGGGTTCGGGAACACCAGTTTCACGTCGTCACGCACCAGATCGTTCCAGGTGTGGATGCCCTTCGGGTTGTCCTTGCGCACCAGAAACGCCATGGTGGAATAGAACGGCGAGCTGTTGTTCGGCAGGCGCGACTGCCAGTCCGCCGGGATCAGCTGCCCGCGATCGTGCAGGATCTGTACGTCGGTGACCTGGTTGTAAGTCACCACGTCGGCACGCAGGCCCTGCAGGATCGCCAGCGCCTGCTTCGACGAGCCGGCGTGCGATTGTTTGATGGTCAGCTTGTCGTTCGGATGCTGTTGATTCCACTGCTGTTCAAAGCCGGGATTCAGCGCGACGAACAATTCACGGGAAACGTCATAAGAGCTGTTCAGCAATTCCGCCGCCGACGCAGCACCGCTCGCCAACAGCGCAGCCGCCAGCCAACCTTTCAGCACGAGATTTTTAACCCGGTTTTGTTTCATTCTGCACCTTATCACTGAGTCATTCCTTCAGGCTTTCGCCTTATTGACGACCAGTGTATTTATAACTAGGTGCGGAGCTGTAACGCTTTTATATACCGTTTGGTGATTTACAAGCATCAAACGCTATAAGGCAGGGAATGCGAGGCGTTTTCGGGACGGAAAAACGGGCCGAAGCCGGGCGCACCGGCTTCGGCAACGGCGTCAAAGTGACAGCAGGCGCGTTAGCGATGGCGCAAAGTAGTAGCTGCCGGTGACCGCACGGCTGAAACGCAGCATCGCGTCGCGTTTGCCGTCCAGATCGCCGAACATGCTTAGCAGCTGCTGCTCGATATTGTGCAGGCGCGCGCAATAGGCAATGAAGAACAGGCCGTGCTTACCGCTGGCGGTGCCGTAAGGCAAGCTCTGGCGCAGAATTTTCAGGCCCTTGCCATTCTCTTTCAGATCGACGCGGCTGACATGGGAGGTATCCGGGCGCTGATCCGCAGGCAGTTCTTCGCTGTCGTGCTTGGTGCGGCCGATGATCTGCTCCTGCTGCTCGGTGGTAAAGCGCTGCCACTGGCGCAGGTTGTGCTCGTAACGTTGCACCAGCACGTAGCTGCCGCCTGCGTCCTCTTCGCCTTCGGCGATCGTCGCCACTACCGGGCGCTGATCGCCCTGCGGGTTTTCGGTGCCGTCGATGAAGCCGCTCAGATCGCGCTCTTCCACCCAACGGAAACCGTGGGTTTCTTCTTCAATCTTGATGACGTTGCCGAACGCCGCCAGCGCGGCCTGCGCCAGCGTGAAGTTGACGTCGTGACGCAGCGACTGGATGTGGATCAGCATATCGCGTTGGGTGGCCGGCGCCAGCCCTTTGCCGAGCGGCGTGAACGGCTTCAGCTCTTTCGCCCCCTGGCCGCTGGAGAGATCGTGCCAAACGTCGTAGCCGAAAGCGATCACCGCGCCAAGGCGCGCATCGGGGAACTGCTGCTGCAGCTCGCTCAGCGTCTGACAAAACTGCTTGCAGCCCTGGCGCAAGTCGGCGAATTCGCCCTGTACGCTGGCTTCCATAAAAATGGCGAAACGGCAGTGCTCCAGCAAAATGCCGCTCTGAACCTGTGTCATGTTGTTATCCTCGATACCAGAATCCGGCAACAGGTAAGGTATGGCGGTTGACGCGCGGGTTCCCTGTTACAAACGCGCGCTATCATACCGCAAGCACGGGCGATTGCCTTGCAGCAGCGCAAAGAAAATAGGGGTAATGGCTTGAAAAGGCAGGCGCCGTGAACCGGCGCCCGTTGAACGCATTACTGCTGCGGCTTGGCGTGCCAGATGATTTTGCTGACCGTCCAACTTTTCAGGGTGTCGTCCGGCGGAATGATATCCTGCGCCCCGGCCCACTTGCCGCTGAAGATGTAGGTGACGTACTTGCTCTGCTCCGCCACGCACTCCACTTTACCGGCGTCTTCGCCGCTGCCCGGTTTACAGGAGCCGAACGCCTTGCTGTACATATCGCCGAACGGCGTGCCGAGCTTGTTGCCCCACTCCGTCGCCACTTTCGGATCCAGCACGTCCACCCGCTGCAGGCGCCCCTTCGGTTCGCCGGTGATCACCAGCTTCACCTCGTCGCCGGACAGCGCCTGGTAGTAAGAGACGATCTGGCCGTTGTTGGTCGCCATGCCGCCGCGCAGACGGTAGTTGCCGTCCAGCCCGTCGTTGATGGCGCTTTCCGACATCGGCGTGCCGGCGTTGAGCTTGCCGACGCCCTTGGCGCCGACCTCCAGGCTGCTGCCGAACCAGTTGAACGGCGACAGGCTGGACCAGGAGAAATTGGACATGCTCGAACAGCCGGTCAATAACAGCGGAAGCCCTAACAGCAGGGGGCGAATATTCATCTCTAGCTCCTTAAACATCAATGGCACGGGGCGGTAACCCGCCCCTGCCGCACTCGGCGTTTTGCTGCGTGCCAGCCTCTCACAACGGCCCGCACTACGCCAACGGTTGCCAGCTTGGAGTGCGGAAAATGCGAAAAGTGCCGCACTTCTCGGCAATTAGTCGGCGTGCTCCGCCGGCGCGAAACAGGCTTTCAGACGCGCATTCAACAGCAGATAGCTCAGCGCGAGCGCATCGAGCAGCGCCAGCGTCAGTTCCAGCCCCGGCGCATCACCGTCCTGGCGCCACAGGCTGAACAACGCGCCGCAGAGCGACGCCAGCACGGAGATAACCAGCCCCCAGCGCCAGCCGCGCCACAGCCGCGGCCATTGATGGCGACGGCCGCTCAGCAAAAACGCCAGCGCTGCCGGCAAGCCGAGCAACATGCCGTACCAAAAACGTTGGGTATCCGGATAAAACAGCGCCAGCAAGCTTTCGCCCTGTTCACGCGAAACGCCGGCCATCACGAACAGCAGCCAGGTGCGCGCCTGCAGAATCAGCACGGCCCAAAATCCCAGCGGCAGCCGCAGCGCGCCGTGCTGGTCGTAATCATCCGGGGAAAACCGGGGTGAGAATGGCTTCAACGATCGTTCCTTGCCAACAGAATAAAGACTATGGCTACAGATGGGCGCCGGCGATGGGAATTTCAATATGTCGGCTTAAGAAGCTCTTAAGATCGGCGTGTTTTAATGCTTATCACTAAGCAAGCAACCCGATATCAGCGGGATGTGATTTTCGATAACAATAAGGAAGCGCAACATGAAAAAACTGACTCTGGCCGCTCTGATCGCGCTGTGCAGCGCACCGGTACTGGCGCAACAAGGCGGGTTCCTCGATCCGGCCGCGCCGCAGGCCCAAACGCAAACCACCGCACAAGGTGGTTTCGCCGGCCCCAGCGCAGCGCTGACCACCGTGGACAAGGTGAAATCGCTGAGCGACGACACCTGGGTGATGCTGCAGGGCAACATCGAGCAGCGCATCGGCGACGAAACCTATACTTTCCGCGACGCCACCGGCACCCTGACGGTCGATATCGACCGCAAACGCTGGAACGGCCAAACCGTTACGCCAAAAGACAAGGTGCAGTTGGAAGGCAAAGTGGATAAAGACTGGAACAGCGTCGAAGTGGACGTGAAAACCGTCAAAAAGCTGCCGTAATGCACTGCGTCGGGCGGGGCAACGCCGCCGCCCGACGCGCGATCAATATTCCTGATCTTCGATCAGCCGCTTGCCCAGGCTGGTGATGCCCTGGATCTCGTAGCCGAGCTTCTCGTACATCTCGACCACCGTGTCGTTGTCTTCGCGCACCATAATCTGGATCTTCGGGCAGCCGCGGGCGATCAGCTTCTTCTCCAGACGATTGATCAACGCATTGGCGATGCCACGCCCGCGATAGTCGGGGTGCACCCCGAGGTAATACGCCGAGCCGCGGTGGCCGTCATAGCCGCCCATCACCGAGCCGACTACTTCGCCGCCAACTTCCGCCACCAGGAACAGCTCCGGATCGTGGTTCAGCTTGCGCTCGATGTCCATTTCCGGATCGTTCCAGGGCCGCAGCAGATCGCAGCGCTCCCACAGGGTAATGACTTCTTCAAAGTCGTCTTGTCGAAATACGCGAATTTCCATCGATGTTGGCCGCTGTTAATTAAGGTGTTTATCTGATTATCGCGTGATTATTCACTTACGCAATATCAAACTGCGATTTACCGCGCTATTTACCCGGAAATCGCCGGTAACAGGCGTAATAAATGGAAATAGTTATCGGGTCGATTAATGATTATCAATACGATATAACGTCGCAAAATAGAAACGTCGATGGAGCGTTGCGTAATGAAAAAGCAGGGTAAACAATTCCTCAATTTTAAGCCGCTTGCCGTTTCCCCGACGCGACGCCAACTTTTGCTTTCCGGCCTGGCGGTCGCGCTGTTCGGCGTGAAAAGCCACAGCGCCAAGGCGGAAGGCATGCTGCGCAATCAGCACAGCAAACCGGCGGCGAAACCGGCCGGCGGCAAAAAGCGGGTGATGATCGATCCCGGCCACGGCGGCATTGACTCGGGCGCGGTCGGCCACGAAGGTTCGCAGGAAAAACACATCGTGCTGGAAATCGCCAACCACGTGCGCCGTTTTCTGCATGAGCATGACCACGTCGAGGCGCGCCTGACGCGCGAAGAAGACGAGTTCATTCCGCTGTTCCAGCGGGTGGAGATCGCCCACCAGCACCAGGCCGATCTGTTCATTTCGATTCACGCCGACGGTTTTACCAGCCCGTCGGCCTCCGGCGCTTCGGTGTTCGCCCTCTCCAACCGCGGCGCCAGCAGCGCCATGGCGCGCTACCTGTCCAACCGTGAAAACGCCGCCGACGACGTGGCGGGCGGCAAATATAAGGATCAGGACAACTACCTGCAGCAGGTGCTGTTCGATCTGGTGCAAACCGACACCATCAACAACAGCCTGACGCTCGGCCGCCACGTGCTCGGCCAAATTCGCCCGGTCCACCACCTGCACAGCGACAGCACGGAACAGGCGGCGTTTGCGGTATTGAAATCCCCGTCCATTCCCTCGGTGCTGGTGGAAACCTCGTTCATCACCAACCCGAACGAAGAGCGGCTGCTGGGCACCACCGCGTTTCGCGAGAAAATCGCCCGCGCCATCGCGGACGGCATCATCAATTTCTTCAATTACTTCGATACCCACCAGCGCAAACCCCGCTGATGCCGCGGGCGGCGAATAAGAGTATACTCAGCGCCTTGTTCAGCCAGACGCTATAAAGACCCCGCATGAGTTTACCTAACATCGCTGAAGTAAAATCCTTCCTGCTGGCGCTGCAGGATCATATCTGCGCGCAGCTCGCCCAGGCCGACGGCGGCGCCGTGTTCACCGAAGACCAATGGACGCGTGAAGAAGGCGGCGGTGGCCGCAGCCGCGTACTGACCAACGGCGCGGTGTTCGAACAGGCGGGGGTTAACTTCTCGCACGTCTCCGGCGCTACCCTGCCGGCCTCGGCGACCGCGCACCGTCCGGAACTGGCCGGGCGCAGCTTCCAGGCGATGGGCGTCTCATTGGTTATCCATCCGCTCAGCCCCTACGTGCCCACCAGCCACGCCAACGTGCGTTTCTTCATCGCCGAAAAACCGGGCGAAGCGCCGGTGTGGTGGTTCGGCGGCGGCTTTGATCTGACGCCGTTCTACGGCTTCGAAGAGGATGCCGTGCACTGGCACCGCACCGCGGCCGATCTGTGCGCGCCGTTCGGCGACGAGGTCTACCCGAAATACAAGCAATGGTGTGACGATTACTTCTTCATCAAGCACCGCAACGAAGCGCGCGGCATCGGCGGCCTGTTCTACGACGATCTGAACACCCCGGACTTCGACCACTGCTTCGCCTTCACCCGCGCGGTGGGCCAGGGCTTCCTCGACGCCTATCTGCCGATCGTCGAAAAACGCAAGACCTTGACCTGGGGCAAGCGTGAGCGCCAGTTCCAGCTGTACCGCCGCGGCCGCTACGTGGAGTTCAACCTGGTGTGGGATCGCGGCACGCTGTTCGGGCTGCAAACCGGCGGGCGCACCGAGTCCATCCTGATGTCGATGCCGCCGCTGGTGCGTTGGGAATATAACTACCAGCCGGAAGGCGACAGTCCGGAAGCGGCACTGGCGCGCGATTTCCTGCCGGTGCGTGACTGGCTGCAGGAGCCGAAATGATGCAGATTTGGGTCGATGCGGACGCCTGTCCGAACGTGATCAAAGAGGTGCTGTTCCGCGCCGCCGATCGTACCGCCATCACCGTGACGCTGGTGGCGAACCAACCATTGCGCACGCCGCCGTCGAAGTACATCCGTTCGCTGCAGGTGGCGGCCGGCTTCGACGTAGCCGACAACGAGATCGTGCGCCGCTGCGAAGCGGGCGATCTGGTGATCACCGCCGATATCCCGCTGGCGGCGGAGGTGATAGAGAAAGGCGCGGTGGCGCTGAACCCGCGCGGCGAACGCTATACGCCGGACACCATCCGCGAGCGTCTCAACATGCGCGATTTTATGGATACCCTGCGCGCCAGCGGCATTCAGACCGGCGGCCCGAACGCCCTGAACCAGCGCGACCGCCAGCAGTTCGCCAACGAGCTGGACAAATGGCTGCTGCAGGCGAAACGGGCGCAGTGACTGCGCCCTGCTCCGCTGCGGTTTAGAAGCGCACCTCCCCGCCGAAGATATAGGTGCGTCCACGGGCAGTGTTGGTCGGCGTCTCATACTGCGACTGAGACGGCAGCGAGTTCATCTTGTTCAGCGCGTCCGAGTAGTCCTTGTCCATCAGGTTTTGCACGCTGAGCTTCAGCAGCAGATTGCGATTCACCTGATAGGTGCCGTACAGATCGATAATGGTCGGAATATGCGGCGCCGGCTCTTTCAGCAACTGCTCATTCTCATCGTAATCAGAGTCCGGCGACAGGCGCACCGATTTGCCGGTATATTTCACCACCCCGCCCAGCGTCAGTTTCTCGTCCAGCAGGCGCACCCCGCTGTCCAGCGTGAAGTAGAACTCCGGCAGCTCGCTGATATCGCCCGCGCCGAATACGTTGCTGGCCTGGTTGGTCGGCTGGGAGGTATGCTCCTTGCTTAACGACAGCTTGGTGAAGGCGAAACCGGCGTCGTACAGCGCTTCAAGCTCCACCCCGCGCATTTTGACCGGTTCGGGGGCATTGCTATACATGGTCATGCTGACGTTGACGTCCGCGTCATCCCACTCTTCCTGCGTCGCCTGCGAACGGTTGCACTTCTGGCGATTTTTACACACCAGGTAGGATTGGCTGGAAATGTAGTTTTTGATCCTGGTTTCAAAATAGACCGCTTTCAGTTGGAAGCTGTCCTGCTTGAACAACAGATCGTGAGCATTGGCGTTGAACCCGCCCTGCCAGGTCTCCGCTTTTTCGCCCTTGAGGAACGGGTTCATCGACTGGCCGCCGCTGTTGGCGAAGAACACCTCCTGGATATTCGGCCCGCGCATCGACTTGCTGTAGCTGACGAACGGCTGCAGCCACGGCGTCACCTGCGCCGACAGCATGACCGACGGATTGAAACCCTGTTCATTGCGAGTGATATTGCTGGCCCCCTGCGGGAAGCACTCTACACGTTCGTCACAGGCCGGCTTATAGCCGGAGAGGCGATAGGCGGTGTAGTTCAGATCGAAATTCCCCTGCCAGATGCCGTAGTTGGCCTGCAACCCGCTGTACAGGCTGGAGATATCTTGTTTGCCGGCAATGCCCACCGGCATGCTTTCCGCCTGATTGTCATCCGTCACCAAGCCAGAGGCCTTTTTCTTATACTCGTTGCGCACCAGCTTGCCGCCGTAGCTGAAGGCGAAATCGACGTCCTGCAGGCTGAAACGGCTGGTGTTGTTGATATCCAGCGCATCGGAGATGTTTTTCGCTGTGCTGTCGCTGAACCCCGCCATGTTGTCGGACATGAACTTTTGCTCGCCGCGGCTGGTACTGGCGGTCAAGTTGAAATCGATCAGTTCCGAGAACGGCGCGTAGTGGTATTTGAGGTAGAAATCGTCGCTGTCGATGTGCCGGCGGGTGATTTTATTCTGGTAGCTGCGCGCCGACAGTTCGATGCTGTTGAAGGCATCCGGCTTGATGTCCACCTTGAACAGCTGGGATTTCGGGCTCTGGCGGTAGGTTTTATCGACGTTGAACATCTCGCTGTCGAAACCGGCGCCGTTTTTGTAGTTGGAGGTGATGGAACTGCCGCTGATCGCCGCCATCGCCCCCAGGCTGCCGCCGTCGGCAAAGGCGGCGGTTTTGGCGCCCACGGCGATCATGCCGCTGCGGCCGATGCCGTTATTGCCCACCGAGAATTTGGTGCGCACGCCGAACGGGTTGTCGGAAAACACCACATCGTCCACGCCGATGGTGCGGAAATTGGCGCTGCCCGCCAGGGCATTCACCCCAGCGGATCCGGTGGCGTTGCCGCGCGCCACGTCGACGCCGACGATAAAGTTAGGATCGATCAGCGCTCCGAACTGGCTGGTGGGCAATCCCCCGTGCGCTGCATCGCTCGGCGAGTTGCCGTAGTAGTTTTGGGTGATGCCGTCGACCATGGTGTTGACCCGGCCGAAACCGCTCAGGCCGCGGATATTGACGCTGACCGATCCCTGGCCGGGATCGATCTGGGTATAGGTGCCCGGCATGCTGCGTAGAATGCTGTCCACCGACTCCAGATTTTTGTTTTCATCGCGCGAGCTGAACGCGCCCGGCCGGGCCAACGCCTCTTTTTCGCTGCTCTTGCCGCTGTCGGCGGCCGAGACGTTGAGCGGGCTGAACGCCACGCTGCCTTTATTATTTTCCGCCTGTTCCTGCGCGGCCGCAGCCGGCCCGTACAGCGCCAGTCCCGCGCCGATCAGGCTCGCTATCATTTTGATTTTCATATATCCCCAGAAATAGCCAATAAGGTTTGATGGCCGACAATGCCCAGCAAAAAGCCCGCCGAAAGCGCGGTAAAAGGTTGTTATTGTTTTATTGCGCCGCAGCGTGCTGCGGCGCTAAAGGTTATTTCTGCGCCTGCCGGTCCGCCGCCAGAATAAAGGCGTACTCCAGCGCGCCGTTTTCCAGCCGCGCCAGGCGGCCTGATTTGCCGCCGTGGCCGGCGGTCATGTCGGTGGAGAGCAGCAGCAGCGAATCGCCCTGCTTGAAACGCCGCAGCTTCGCCACCCATTTGGCCGGCTCCCAATACTGCACCTGCGAGTCGTACAGACCGCTGGTGACCAGCAGGTTCGGGTAATGCTGCCGGCGCACGTTGTCGTACGGGCTGTAGGATTTCATCAGCGCATAGGCGGCCGGCTGGTGCGGGTTGCCCCACTCCTCGTACTCGCCGGTGGTCAGCGGAATGCTGTCGTCCAGCATGGTAGTCACCACGTCGACGAACGGCACCTGCGCCACCACCGCGTTGTACAGCTGCGGCGCCTGATTGATCACCGCCCCCATCAGCAAGCCGCCGGCGCTGCCGCCCATGGCGTAGATGCGCCCCGGTTGGCCGTAGCCGTCTTTGATCAGCGCCTGGGTAGCATCGATGAAGTCGTTGAAACTGTTCGGTTTGTTCGTCAGCTTGCCCTGTTTGTACCAGCTCTGCCCCAGCTCGCCGCCGCCGCGCACGTGGATCAGCGCATAGACGAAGCCGCGATCCAGCAGGCTGATGCGGTTGGCGCTGAACGCCGGATCCATGCTCATGCCGTAAGCGCCATAGCCGTACACCAACAGCGGGTTATGCCCGTTCTTGAACAGCGACTTGCGATACACCAGCGATACCGGCACCTTCACGCCGTCGCGCGCCGCGACCCAGATGCGCTCGCTGTGATATAGGCTCGGATCGACGCCTTTCACTTCCTGCTGCTTCAGCAGGGTGCGCTCGCCCTTGTTCAGGTCCCACTCATAGGTGCGGGTCGGTGTGGTCATCGCCGAATAGCCGTAACGCAAACGATCGCTGTCCGGCTCCGGGTTATAGCCCAGCCAGGCCATGTAGCTGGCGTCGTCGAACGGGATGGCGCGTTCGGTTTTGCCGTACCAGCTGATTTGCCGCAGCTGCACCAGCCCGTTGGCGCGCTCCTGCACCACCAGCCAGTCGCGGAACAGGCTGAAGCTTTCCACCTCGTGCTGCGCCTGCGGTGCGATCAGCGTCTGCCACGGTTTGCCCGCCGCCGCCGTGCGGTACAGGCCGAAGTTCGGATCCTGATGGTTGGAACGCAGGTAGAACTCGCCGCGGTAGTGATCGAGGTAATACTCGCGGCCGTTCTGCCGGGCAGCGAACAGCTGCGGCTCGCGCTGCGGCTGGTTGGCGTCGATCAGGCGCACTTCGGAGGTGGTGTTGCCGCTGATGGTCAGAATCAGGTAATCGCGCGAGGACGAGCGGCCGAGGCTGAGGTAGAACGCCGGATCGTTCTCCTGGTACACCAGCTTATCTTCCGCTGTCGGCGTGCCGTACTGATGGCGATAAACCTGGTATGGCAACAGCGTTTGCGGGTGGTTGCGCACGTAGAACAGGGTTTGGTTATCGTTGGCCCACACCATATTGCCGGAGGTGTTTTCCAGCGTTTCCGGCGACCAACGCTCACTGTCTATCTCGCGCAGGGAGATGCGGTATTGGCGACGGCCCTGCAGATCTTCGGCTACCGCCAGGCGGCGGTTGTCCAGGCTGACGTCCATCGCCCCCAGGCGGTAATAGGCGTGGCCGGCCGCGCGCTGATTGGCGTCCAGCAAGGTTTGCCACGGCGCGTCGGCGGTGAGCGCCTGGCGCTGATACAGTGCGAAATCTTTACCGGCGGCGTAGCTTTCCTGGTAGCGATAGCCGTTGAGCTGATACGGCACCGAACGATCGTCAGGGTTCATGCGGCCCAGCATCTCCTGATACAGCGTGGCGCGCAGCTTCTGGTACGGCGCCATCATCTGCTCGGTATAACGGTTCTCCGCCTTCAGGTAGTCCAGCACCTTCGGTTCTTTTCGGCTGTCGTCGCGCAGCCAGTAGTAATCGTCGGTGCGCGTCTCGCCGTGGGCCGTCAGCGCTTTCGGCGCGCGTTCCGCCAACGGCGGCTGCGGTTGCGCTAACGCACCGCCGGCGACGCCTAAATAAAGCCAAAGCGCGGCCGCGATGCGACGGCGCGAGGTAGATAACAGCGGATTCATAATCCCTCACGAAGTTTGAAGAGGCGCACGACGACGATGCGGCGCCTGCGGGCATTAACGGCGGGCATTCAGCTCCGCCAGATTGAAATCGATCGGCATCGTCACCTTGACGGCTCCCTGCTGCAGCATCTCCGGCGGCGGCGGCGGCAACGGCTGGGCGCGCGACACCACCGCCACCGCTTCCCGATCCAGCGACGCGGTGCCGGAACGCACCTGCAGCACGACGTTCGAGACCCGCCCCTGCGCGTCAACGCTGAAACTGACCTGCGGCATGCCGCTGCGCCGGCGGCTGCGGGCATCCAAAGGGTAATCCTTGATGCGGTTCAGTTTGCCTTTTACCAGGCTCTCCCACGACAGTTTGGCCTGCGCATTGCTGTTGGCGTCGCTGTTGATCGGGGCGGCGGTCTGGTGGGAGATCGTCTGCGCCTGCGGCGCGGCGGCGCTGGACGCGGCGGCATTGCGCGTCTCTTTGGCCTGTTCTTGCGGCTTCGGCTGCGCTTTTTGCGGGGGACGGTGTTCGGCGCGCTTCTTCTGCGCCGTCACGATTTTTGCTTTATCGGCGCGCGCCAGCTTGGGCAGATCCGGCTGTTGCTGCTGCTCCGCGGGCTGCGCCGCGGCGGATTCCGCCTGCTGCACGCCCAGCGGCAGCGGCTTGCTTTCCGGCGCTTCAATCTGCGCCGCCCAGCTCATCATCACCGCCGGCGGCGGCAACACCACCGGCTCCAGCGCCGTCTGCGGCCAGTAAAACAGCAGCACCAACGCCGCGTGCGCCGCCAGGGCGAGCAGCAGGCCGCGCGCCCAGCGCGGCTGCGGCAGTTCAAAGGCCGGGAGGGAGTAAGACTGACTTAACATAGGGGCATTAGCTTGCTTAATTGCGAATGATTGCAGATCACATTTACTAATGATAATCATTTGCAAATATAATTAACACCCCTTTTCACTCTCTTAACGTATTCATTTCACTGATGGTGTGATCCACAGATAGTCTGCGGTGTTCGCATCGACCTGTACGCTCGGTTCCGCCAGCATCAGCACCGTCGGCGCCGCCGCCGGTTGCAGATCCCGCACGTGCAGCGGCACCCCCACCGATTTAGCGGCGTGATAGCCACCGGCGATCAACAGCGCGGGCGTCGGCGCCGCCAGCAGACGTTCCGCCATGCGCCGGTCGCGCTGCTGCTGGATCGCCAACATCGCATGCAGCTGGTCGGCCTCAATCTTGCCGCCGTGCGAAGTGCGGATGGTCTCTTCCAGCGCCTTGCGCACCGCCGGCTGCGCCGATAGCTGCCCCGCCGGGAACTGCGGCTGCTGATAGAACGCCGTAATCTCGCTGCGATCCAGGTTGGCCGACCACAGCGGGTAAGGCGCACGCATCGCCGCCATCGTCACCCCGCCATACAGCTCCCACTTCCAGCCCGGCTGCCAGGCGATCAGCTCCGCTACGCGGCCGTCACGCACCGTGGGATCGCTCTGCAGCCACTGCTTCACCTTGTCGACCTGCGCCTGCTGGTTCGGGTTGATCATCTCCATCAGCACGCTGCCCTGCGGCCGCCTTTGCGGCAGCTGCTGCACCAGCCATTGCTCAATCTGATGGTGGTAAGGATTGTCATGCTTTTCCCCCAGGATCACCCGCGGCTGCTGCGCCAATCGCGTCAACAGCTGCTCCGGCGTCAGGGTCGAGCCGCTGTGCAGATCGGTAATGTTACCCAGCTTGTCGATGTTGCCGGCCGACGTTTTCACCGGCGTTTGGCTGCAGGCGCCGAGCGCCAACGCCGCCAATAAAATCAGATATCTCATCATGTTGCCCCATTATCGAAAATGGCGACATTATAGATAATAATTATCATTTGCATATAGATTTGGCTTAACGATTTTTTTACGCGGCGATCGCCGGCTGCGCATTGCGTTGAAAAAGCATTGCGGGTATAACCAATAGCCATTCAGATATTTAGACGTCTATACGGATAGATTATTATGCAACCATCGGCACCCGCCGCAGGACAGTTCAAACGCAGCATGAAGGCCCGGCACCTGGTGATGCTGTCGCTGGGCGGCGTGATCGGCACCGGGCTGTTTTTCAACACCGGCTACATCATCTCCACCACCGGCGCGCTCGGCACGCTGCTGGCCTACCTGATCGGCGCGCTGGTGGTGTATCTGGTGATGCTGTGCCTGGGCGAACTGTCGGTGGCGATGCCGGAAACCGGCGCCTTTCACGTCTATGCTTCACGCTATCTGGGGCCGGCCACCGGCTATGCCGTCGCCTGGCTATATTGGCTCACCTGGACGGTGGCGCTCGGCTCCAGCCTCACCGCCGCCGGATTCTGCATGCAGTACTGGTTCCCGCAGTCGCCGGTGTGGCTGTGGTGCCTGATCTTCTGCGCGGCCATTTTCCTGCTTAACGTGGTGACCACCCGCTTTTTCGCCGAAAGCGAATTCTGGTTTTCGCTGATCAAAGTGGTGACCATTCTGGCGTTCATCATACTGGGCGGTGCCGCCATGTTCGGTCTTCTGCCGATGAAAGACGGCACGCCGGCGCCGTTCCTGCATAACCTGACCGCTTCCGGCTGGCTGCCGCACGGCACGCTGCCGATCCTGATGACCATGGTGGCGGTGAACTTCGCTTTCTCCGGCACGGAGCTGATCGGCATTGCCGCCGGTGAAACCGAGAACCCGGAAAAAGTCGTACCGCTGGCGATCCGTACCACGGTGATCCGCCTGATGCTGTTCTTTATCGGCACGGTCTTCGTGCTGGCGGCGTTGATCCCGATGGATCAGGCGGGGATCGTCAAAAGCCCGTTCGTGTTGGTGTTTGAACGCATCGGCGTGCCTTACGCCGCCGATATCTTCAACTTCGTGATCCTGACCGCCATCCTCTCGGCGGCCAACTCCGGCCTGTACGCTTCAGGGCGCATGCTGTGGTCGCTGGCCCACCAGCGCACCCTGCCGGCCTACTTTGCGCGCGTCAATGCGCGCGGCATTCCGATCAACGCCCTGACCTTCAGCATGCTCGGCGGCGTGCTGGCGCTGCTGACCAGCGTGATCGCGCCAGACACGGTGTTTGTCGCCCTGTCGGCGATCTCCGGTTTTGCGGTGGTGGCGGTGTGGCTGAGCATCTGCGCGGCCCACTTTGCTTTCCGCCGCGCCTACCTGCGCAGCGGCCAGCCGATAAGCGGCCTGAAATACCGTGCGCCCGGCTACCCATTGACACCGATCCTCGGCTTCGCACTATGCCTGCTGGCCTGCATCGGGCTGGCGTTCGATCCGGAACAGCGCATTGCGCTCTACTGCGGGCTGCCGTTCGTCGCCTTGTGCTACCTCACCTATTTCCTGACCCGGCGCGCCGGGCAAAAAACCGCTTTGGGAGAACAACATGTCGGTTAATAATCCCGTCGCCCGCCTGCTGGCCGAACACCCCACGCTGATCCTGGACGGTGCGCTGGCTACCGAACTGGAAGCGCGCGGCTGCGATCTGACCGATCCGCTGTGGTCGGCCAAGGTGCTGATTGAAAATCCCGAGCTTATCTATCAGGTGCATCTCGATTATTTCAACGCCGGCGCCCACTGCGCCATCACCGCCAGCTATCAGGCCACGCCGCAGGGCTTCTTGCGCCGCGGCCTGGATCAGGAGCAATCGCTGGCGTTGATCGCCAAAAGCGTGCAGCTGGCGCAACGCGCGCGCCGCGATTATCTGGCCGCGCACCCGCAGGCGGCGCCGCTGCTGATCGCCGGTTCGGTGGGCCCTTACGGCGCCTATCTGGCCGACGGCTCGGAATACCGCGGCGACTACCGGCTGGCGCAGGATGACATGATTGCCTTCCACCGGCCGCGCCTCGCAGCCCTGGCCGCCGCCGGCGTCGATCTGCTGGCCTGCGAAACGCTGCCGTCGTTCACCGAACTGCAGGCGCTGCTGACGCTGCTGCAGGAGTTCCCGACGCTCGGCGCCTGGTTTGCCTTCACCCTGCGCGACAGCCAACATCTCAGCGACGGCACGCCGCTGACGGAGGTCCTGTCCGCGCTGCGCGGCAACCCGCAGGTGTTGGCGATCGGCATCAACTGCATCGCGCTGGACAAGGTCGCTCCGGCGCTGCGTCAGTTGAGCGCGCTGGCCGACAAACCGCTGCTGGTCTACCCCAACTCCGGCGAGCACTACGATGCGGTGAGCAAAACCTGGCACGCCTGCGGCGGCGAGCACGGCAGCCTGGCGGATCAGGCGACGGAGTGGAGCACGCTCGGCGCACAATTGATCGGCGGCTGTTGTCGCACTACGCCGCAGGATATTCGCGCCATCGCCGCGCGCTGTAAGGTATAAAAAAGCCCCCGGCGCCAACGGCGCAGGGGGCCAGTTACTCAACCCGGGCTTACAGTGGTTCGGTCTGGGCTTCCACTACCGCCAGCGCCACCATGTTGACGATGCGGCGCACCGAGGCGATCGGCGTCAGGATGTGCACCGGCTTGGCGACCCCCATCAGCACCGGCCCGACGGTCACCCCTTCCGAGCAGGAGACGCGCAGCAGGTTGTAGCTGATGCGCGCCGCTTCCATGTTCGGCATGATCAGCAGGTTGGCTGAGCCTTTCAGCGGGCTGTCCGGCATCAAATCGTGACGGATGCTTTCCACCAGCGCGGCGTCGCCGTGCATTTCGCCGTCGATCTCCAGCTCCGGCGCCAGCTCATTCACCAGCTCCAACGTTTTACGCATCTTGCGCGCCGCCGGGCAATCAGACGAACCGAAGCTGGAGTGAGACAGCAGCGCCACCTTAGGTTCGATGCCGAAGCGGCGCACGGTTTCCGCCGCCATCAGGGTGATCTCCGCCAGCTGTTCCGGCGTTGGATCGTCGTTGACGTAGGTGTCGGCGATGAAAGTGTTGCCGCTCGGCAGCAGCAGCGCGTTCATCGCGCCGGCGACGTGCGCGCCTTCACGGAAGCCGAACACATTCTTCACCACGTCGTAATGCTCGTGATAGCTGCCGATGGTGCCGCAGATCATCGCGTCCGCTTCGCCGCGGTGCAGCATGATGGCGGCGATCAGCGTCGGGTTGCCGATCACCGCGCGGCGCGCCTGTTCCTGCGAAACGCCGCGGCGTTTCATGATCTGGTAGTACTCGCCCCAGTATTCGTTGAAGCGCGGGTCCGACTCGTTGTTCACCACTTCGAAATCTTTACCCGGCGTCAGCTGCAGACCCAGCTTTTTCAGGCGCATCTCGATCACGCTCGGGCGGCCGACCAGGATCGGGAAAGCCAGCCCCTGCGACACCAGCTCTTGCGTGGCGTGCAGCACGCGCTCTTCCTCGCCTTCCGCCAGCACCACCCGCTTCACCTCTTTGCGCGCCTGCGAGAAGATCGGCTTCATGAACAGGTTGGTTTTGTAGACGAACTCCGCCAGCTTCTCGACGTAGGCGTCGAAGTCTTCGATCGGGCGCGTCGCCACGCCGGAATCCATCGCCGCCTTGGCCACCGCCGGCGCGATCTTGACGATCAGGCGCGGATCGAACGGTTTCGGAATGATGTATTCCGGGCCGAAGGAGAGATCCTGGTCATCATAGGCGGAAGCCACCACGTCGCTCTGCTCCGCCAGCGCCAGATCGGCGATGGCATGCACGCAGGCCAGTTTCATCTCTTCGTTGATGGTGGTGGCGCCCACGTCCAGCGCGCCGCGGAAAATGAACGGGAAGCACAGGACGTTGTTCACCTGGTTCGGGTAGTCGGAACGGCCGGTACAGATGATGGCGTCCGGGCGCACCGCTTTGGCCAGCGGCGGCAGAATTTCCGGTTCCGGGTTGGCCAGCGCCATGATCAGCGGATCGCGCGCCATGGTTTTCACCATATCCTGCGTCAGGACGCCCGGGCCGGAGCAGCCGAGGAAGATGTCGGCGTTCGGGATGGCGTCGCCCAGCGTGCGCTGACCGTTATCCTCGATGGCATAGGCGGCTTTGGTCTGCTCCATGTTGGCGTCGCGGCCTTTATAGATGACGCCTTTGGAATCGCAGACGGTGATGTTCTGTTGACGCAGCCCCAGCGCCACCAGCAGGTTCAGACAGGCGATAGAGGCCGCACCGGCGCCGGACACCACCAGCCGTACGTCGGAGATGTTCTTCTTCACCACGCGCAGGCCGTTGAGCACCGCCGCAGTGGTGATGATCGCCGTGCCGTGCTGGTCGTCGTGGAACACCGGGATCTTCATGCGCTCACGCAGTTTCTGTTCGATGTAGAAACACTCCGGCGCCTTGATGTCTTCCAGGTTGATACCGCCGAAGGTCGGTTCCAGCGCGGCAATAATGTCGATTAATTTGTCAGGGTTATGCTCATCCACTTCGATATCAAATACGTCGATACCGGAAAACTTCTTGAACAAAACGCCCTTGCCTTCCATCACCGGCTTACCGGCCAACGCGCCGATATTGCCCAGACCCAGTACCGCCGTGCCGTTGGAAATCACCGCCACCAGGTTGCCGCGCGCGGTGTATTTGTAGGCCGCCAGCGGATCTTCGGCGATCTCGAGGCAAGGCGCGGCGACGCCCGGCGAATAGGCCAGCGCCAGATCGCGCTGGGTCGCCAACGGTTTGGTAGGGGAAACCTGGATCTTCCCTGGGACAGGAAACTGATGGAAATCAAGGGCACTCTGTTTGAGCTGTTCGTCCATTATGGATTCCTTTGTTTTTTGCTTTTATGTTGAGGTAAGGCTTTGAGGCTGCGCCCTGCCGTGGGCCATGGCGCCCAAGTACAATGACAGGGCACAGCCTTGAAGTATAGTGAGAGAAACATCACAAACTTTGAAGCGCGCCATAACCTTGGTCGAAATTCCGTTTTAAAAGTAAAAAAAAGAAGGTCTGCGGGACGAGCAAAGAAACGCCGCCGTCAGCGCGGCGGCAGCATGGCGCGCCAGGCGTTGAGCGTATCCACCTGGCCGGCGCAAATGTGTAACGAGGTTTGTAACGCCAGGGCATAGCTTACCGCATCGCCCCAGGTCTTCCCCTGCAACTGCGGCTGCTCACAGGGAGCGAATACCGATTCAGGGGGCAACAGCGGCACGGCCTGCGGCGCCGGCGGCCGGGCGCAGGAGCTCAAACACAGCGCCAGGCAGAGGCTGAGCGGCGCAGGGATCGTTTTTAATCGCTTCACGGTATTTCCTCTGATAAGCCTCGTGTTGTTGGCGTAGCTGCTGTTCCTGCCGCTGCTGCGCCGCCATCAGCGCACGGTTTTGCGCATCCTGAGTCTGCAGGGTGGCGATCAGCCCCGCCTGCTGCGCCAGGCTTTTTTGCAGTTCCTCCGCCTGCTGGCGCACAGACGCCAACTGGTGCGACAGCAGCGAGCTGTAGCCGCCGAGGCAGATAGCCGCCAGCAACAGCAGCAGCAACCCGCCCTGCATCAGTTTTTGCAGCCAACCGCTCATGCCGGGTAGTCCCGGAACGTCAGCTGGAAGTGCGGACCATCCTTGAGGGTTTTCCATTCGCCGCCCCATTCGACGATGATGCCGCATTCACGCGCCGCGCGCCGCACCGCCACCGCAATCTGCGCGTAGTAATCCCACTCCCAGGAGACCACACCCGCCGGCATCGCCACCACATCCACCGCGTGACCGGTCAGATGGCGGCTGCGCAGCGTTTGGCTGCTGCCGGCGCGCACCATTTCCCGCTGGCGCGCCATACTGCGCAGCCCCTCGCTGACGGAAAACGGCACCAGGGAATAACGCAGCGCCAGACGAATAACGCGCACCAGATCCGGGTGCACGCCGCGCAGGTTTTCTTCGCTGCGGGCAGTAAAGCGAATCTCTTCGATGTCATTTAACATTTTTAAACCCCGTCTTTTTGCCGATGAATTTTTTAATTAAGGCGTTGATGTAATCCGCCCCCATAAAACCAATCAGTACGCTGGCCAAATTCGCCCACTTTAATTCCAGGCCCATCAACGCCAGCGCATCGCGCACCGTCCAGGCCAATAACGCGCACATCGCCGCATTCAATAAACGGCGCCGAATACCCACGTTGCGATAGGCACCGTGCAATAGCGCCATCACGCCGGCCAGAATGGCGTTCAATACCGGCTGAAGATATTCACATACTCGCTGGACTATTAAGCCAACAGCGTCAGGCTCTATGCTGGACATAGCTCATCTCCTTTTTTATTTTTAATTAAATGCCAATCACGGCCGGTGGGACATCGGATATTCAGAATCTAATTAAGGATGCTATTACAAAGCAAATGAATAAATACAGCCCCTATGGTCGAATTCATTCATGCTGAGCGCTGGCACAACTCATCAGCGCCAATTTGTGCAGCAGTGAATAAAAATTCATTGTCATTGTGATTTATTTCGACTGTTATTTCCGCGAAAAATAAACATTAATGGCAACGGGAAATATTTCCCCATCGAAAAACATCCACTCTGGAGAAATGCCATGTCCACACGTAAAGCGGTTATTGGGTATTATTTTATTCCGACCAACCAAATCAATAATTACACCGAGACCGATACGTCTGTCGTGCCGTTCCCGGTTTCCAACATCACGCCGGCCAAAGCCAAACAGCTGACGCACATCAACTTCTCGTTCCTGGATATCAACAGCAATCTGGAATGCGCCTGGGATCCGGCCACCAACGACGCCAAGGCGCGCGATGTGGTCAATCGTCTGACCGCGCTCAAAGCGCACAACCCCAGCCTGCGCATCATGTTCTCCATCGGCGGCTGGTACTACTCCAACGATTTGGGCGTATCGCACGCCAACTACGTCAACGCGGTGAAGACCCCGGCGTCGCGCACCAAGTTTGCCCAATCCTGCGTGCGCATCATGAAGGATTACGGCTTCGACGGCGTGGACATCGACTGGGAGTATCCGCAGGCGGCGGAAGTAGACGGTTTCATCGCCGCGCTGCAGGAGATCCGCACCCTGCTGAACCAGCAAACCGTCACCGACGGCCGCCAGGCGCTGCCGTATCAATTGACCATCGCCGGCGCCGGCGGCGCTTTCTTCCTGTCGCGCTATTACAGCAAGCTGGCGCAGATCGTCGCGCCGCTCGATTACATTAACCTGATGACCTACGATCTGGCCGGCCCTTGGGAGAAGGTAACCAACCACCAGGCGGCGCTGTTCGGCGACGCGGCCGGGCCGACCTTCTACAACGCGCTGCGCGAAGCCAATCTGGGCTGGAGCTGGGAAGAGCTGACCCGCGCCTTCCCCAGCCCGTTCAGCCTGACGGTCGACGCTGCGGTGCAGCAACACCTGATGATGGAAGGCGTGCCGAGCGCCAAAATCGTGATGGGCGTCCCCTTCTACGGCCGCGCCTTCAAGGGCGTCAGCGGCAGCAACGGCGGCCAGTACAGCAGCCACAGCACGCCGGGTGAAGATCCGTATCCGAATACCGATTACTGGCTGGTGGGTTGCGAAGAGTGCGTACGCGACAAGGATCCGCGTATCGCTTCCTATCGCCAGCTGGAGCAGATGCTGCTGGGCAACTACGGCTATCAGCGGCTGTGGAACGACAAGACCAAAACCCCTTACCTGTATCATGCGCAGAAAGGGCTGTTCGTCACCTATGACGATGCCGAGAGCTTCAAATACAAAGCGAAATACATCAAGCAGCAGCAGCTGGGCGGCGTGATGTTCTGGCATCTGGGGCAAGACAACCGCAACGGCGATCTGCTGGCCGCACTGGATCGCTATTTCAACGCCGCGGACTACGACGACAGCCAGCTAGATATGGGCACCGGGCTGCGCTACACCGGCGTCGGCCCCGGTAACCTGCCGATCATGACCGCGCCGGCCTACGTGCCGGGCACCACTTACGCGCAGGGTGCACTGGTGTCCTATCAGGGTTACGTCTGGCAGACCAAGTGGGGTTACATCACCTCGGCGCCGGGCTCAGACAGCGCCTGGCTGAAGGTGGGCCGCGTGGCGTAAGCCGTAAAAAACCCCGTAGCCGAATGCTGCGGGGTTTTCATTGAGTTAACCGTTTGATTTTCGCGTCCCTTCGTGTCTATTCCATCAGTTGTGGCACCACGGATAGCCGCCATCCCGTACCACTTCGCGGCCCATCAGGCTGTAGACATCGCTTTTGCGCGTCAGCCGCTCATGCCACCAGTTAAACCCGGCGCCCTTGCTGGCCGGGTGCCACGCCAGCCAAATCATTTCGTCGCCCTTTTGCATTTCCACCGGCACCGTCACCAGTTCGCCGCTGGCCAATTCCTTTTCGATCAAAGCAGGCGGCAGAAAAGCGTGGCCGATGCCGCGTTTGAGCAGCGCCAGGTTGCTTTCCACGTCGCATACTACCAACTGACGCTGCAAGGGCAGCGTGCCGTGATTGCGCTTGGGCAGCTCGTGGCTGCTGTCGGCGATCACCACCACGATGTCGTTCAACCGCTGTTTCTTGCACACCGGTTTTCTCTGCGCCGCAAACGGGTGCGAAGGCGACACGCATAGCACAAAGTTGAGCTTGCCGAGCATCAGGGTTTTGGCCTGTACGCTGTCGGGAATTTGGCCGATGGCGATGATCAGATCCGCCCGGTTGTTCTTCAGCGCATCCCAGGTACCGTTCAACGCTTCCCGCTGCACCGAGATACTGGCGTTCGGGCAATGCTGAATATAGTCGCGGATATCCTGCGTCAGGGTTTCCAACGGGAAGAAGGTGTCTACCGCCAAGCGGATATTATTGTCCAGCTTGGGGATGTTGCGCACCCGGCTTTCCAGATCCTGCACCGCATTTAATATCCAGCTGCCCTCCTGCAGGAGAAACTCCCCTTCATCCGTCAGGGTAATCATGGGGCCATTGCGATGAAAAAGTTTCACGCAGAGTTTGCTTTCAATATTGGAAACCCGATAAGAAATCGCCGAAGGCGTTTTATGCAGTGCCTCCGCCGCCATAGAGAAAGATCCGGTGCTCTTGATGGTGCTGATTATTTTAATCGCGTCCAGGGATAATCTAGTCATACAAATTCCTCTTTAAAATAAAATAAGAAAAATGACACTAAATTCCCAAGGTGGTGGCGCACAAAAATCGATCAAATCGAACAAGGGTACTCATAGCAACAAGCAATATACTTCATAAATGAGAGCGCTATCTTAAATACTATTCATCACGACCTGATATAAAATTCATCATAGCGCCCTACTTTTACACAGCGACAGTTAAATAAATTCAGCCTAACGATCAAAGATCGTCATCATAATAATTTTCGTTAATAGCCGTTAAAACATTCCGCTCTATCGCATGACCAGAATGATAAAAATAAAACAAGCCGACAAGAAGGGGTATTTCCAATTGCGTTATTACTCTCTCATTTTGTCGGTGAAATACGCTCAACTTACAACATTATTTCAGTCAGGAGTGACTTATGAACAAAACTTCCCGTACCCTGCTCTCTCTGGGCCTGCTGAGCGCGGCCATGTTCGGCGTTTCGCAACAGGCGAATGCTCACGGTTATGTCGAGTCGCCAGCCAGCCGCGCCTACCAGTGCAAACTGCAGCTCAACACGCAGTGCGGCAGCGTGCAGTACGAACCGCAGAGCGTCGAAGGCCTGAAAGGCTTCCCGCAGGCCGGTCCGGCTGACGGCCACATCGCCAGCGCCGACAAGTCCACCTTCTTCGAACTGGATCAGCAAACGCCGACGCGCTGGAACAAGCTCAACCTGAAAACCGGCCCGAACTCCTTTACCTGGAAGCTGACCGCACGTCACAGCACCACCAGCTGGCGCTATTTCATCACCAAGCCGAACTGGGACGCTTCGCAGCCGCTGACCCGCGCTTCCTTTGACCTGACGCCGTTCTGCCAGTTCAACGACGGCGGTGCCATCCCTGCCGCGCAGGTCACCCACCAGTGCAACATACCGGCAGATCGCAGCGGTTCGCACGTGATCCTTGCCGTGTGGGACATAGCCGACACCGCCAACGCCTTCTATCAGGCGATCGACGTCAACCTGAGCAAATAATCGGTCAAATGAGGAGATCGTTGAGGGTTCAGCCTGGCGCTGAACCCTTTATTTTTGCAGGTGCCGCTATTGCGACATGTTGAGGATAGTGCGCACATTGAGCGCGCTGGTGGCGATAATGTCGATGGCACCGGTACGCAAAGCGCCCAAAATCGCCAACGCCTTGGTATTCTCGGAAGCAATGGCGATCACACAAGGGATTTTGCGCAGCTCATCGATGCTTAGCCCGATCACTCTGTCATTCATTACCGTGTCGACATGCTGCCCCTGGGCATTGAAAAAGTCATAGCCGGCGATGTCGCCGATCACGCCCTGATTAAGGCTGGCGTCGATAATCTCGTGCGGCGTGAACCATCCCAATTTCACCATATAGCTGTTTTCATTCATGTCGCCAATGCCGACTAACGCCACATCGGCCTTACGCGCGCGATCCAGGGTTTCCTTAATCGTGCCGTTCTGCATGAAGGCGTCTTTCAGCGCGCGATTTTCGACGTAGGCCGGCGCGTAAAGCGTCTCGCTGCTGCCGCCGAACTTCTTCGCCAAGCGCCGGCTGATATGGTCGGCATTGATCGCATCGCCCGGACGGTGAGTACCGCCGATGCCGCAGATGAACTTGCAGTTGCGCTCCGTCACGTTGCCGACGTGATCGGCAATCGCCGCCACGTTGCGTCCCTGGCCAACCGCCAACACCATATCGTCTTTCAGCGACATCGCCAGATAGTTGGACACCAGCGCCGCCACTTGCCGACGCTGTTCCTCTTCGTCCTGATGGTCGAGCGCGATCAGCGCGCGGCTGATGGGAAAACGTTCCATCATCTGCTGTTCCAGCCGGGTGCTGAATACCGGGTGATAACGCACGTTGATCTCGACGATGCCTTCTTCCTTGGCGCGCTTGAGCAAACGACCGACTTTGATCCGTGAAATGCCGAATTTTTTGGCGATCTCTTCCTGCGTGATCTCATCCTGATAATAAGCAACGGCGATTTCGGTCAGCAGTTCGTTATCCTGGGACACAGTTTGTTTTTCCATCCGTTAGACGTTTCCCCACGGCAGGCCGGTTAATCATGGCGGAGGGACGATACACGCCCCTCCGACAATGCTGAATGCCCGCTAGTATAACGCGATCAGGCGGCAACGGTATTCAGTCGTTGCTCCACCTCGTCCGCCAATCGGGTCAAGAGCAGACAGCAAGATACCGCGCCGGCATCCAATACGCCGCGCGAACGCTCGCCCAGACGGCTGGCGCGGCCGATTTTCGCCACCAGCTCGCGCGTGGAATCGCGCCCGCGCGCCGCGGCGCTCCTCATCTGTTCCAGCGCAGCGGCGAAGTCGTCACCGCGCCCCGCCGCCTGCTCAAACGCCGCTACCGCCGGTATCAGCGTATCCATCAGACACTTGTCCCCCACGCCCGCGCTGCTGATGTCCTGCAGTTCGCGCAATCCGCCGTGCAACATCGCCAAAAATGCCTGCTTATCCAGCACGCTGCGCTCGCGCACGCTCTCCGCCATGCCCATGAACAGGCTGCCGTACAACGGCCCCATCGAACCGCCGATGCCCTCCATCAGCGCATCGGAAACCGCATCGAACGCCTGCGCCAGCGTGAGCGTGCGGCCGCGAATGGCATCGCCGCACATCGCGAATCCCTTCGACATGTTAATGCCGTGGTCACCGTCGCCGATGGCGCCGTCTATTTCGCTCAGGTATTCGCGGTTGCTGACAATGGTGTCTATCAGCCCCGTAACGATCTCACTGCCGTACCGGGTTGAAATTTGTTCCGTCATGATTCACTCCACCTGGGTTAAGCCTAAAGATTGCGCCGGCATGTCCAGCAGCGTTTTCAGTTCGTCATCCAGCGTCATCAGCGTCAGCGTCACGCCCATCATTTCCAGCGACGTGAAGTAATTGCCGACGTAGCGCCGATGCACCCGCACGCCTTTCGCCGTCAATCGGCGCTCTATTTCGGCATAATAGATATACAGCTCCATCACCGGCGTGGCGCCAAGCCCGGAGATCAGCAACGCCACCTCCTGCCCCTGTTCCAGCGGCATGTCGTTGAGCACGAAATCGAGCATGGTGCCGGCCATCGCCGACGCCGACTGGATCGGCGACACCTCAATGCCCGGTTCGCCGTGATGGCCAATGCCGATCTCCATCTTGCCGTCTTCGATATGAAAATTGGGTTTGCCGACCGCGGGAATGGTGCAGGAACTGAGGCCGACGCCGATCGAACGACACCGGTCGATGGCTTTTTGCGCCGCGCCGATCACGCCGTCCAGATCGTATCCCTTGGCCGCCGCCGCCGCGCCGACCTTCCACATCAGAATTTCGCCGGCCACGCCGCGCCGTTTATCGATCTCACTGGCCGGCGCCGAGGCGACGTCATCGTTGGCCACCACGGTTTTCACCCGTATGCCGGCCGCCGTGGCCTTCTTGATCGCCATCTTGACGTTCATGTTGTCGCCGGCGTAGTTGCCGTACAGGCAAGCGACGCCCGCACCGCTGTCCGCCGCCTTGAAAGCGTCGAGAAAAGCCCCCGCCGTAGGGGATGAAAAAATCTCGCCAATCGCGACGGCATCCAGCATGTTTTTGCCGACATAGCCCAGGAACGCCGGCTCATGGCCGGAGCCGCCGCCGGTGACGATGCCCACTTTGCCGGCGATCGGCGCAGGCGGATATTTCAACACCCGCGCATTGTCGGTGGCAGCGTAATAGTTCGGGTGGGCCAGCCTATAGCCCTGAATGGCGTCTTCCACTACGTGATCGGGATCGTTAATGATTCTGTTCATCGCGGCCTCTCTGTCGCCTGAATAAGAAATTATTGAATGGTGTAACCGCCGTCGACCACCAGGTTGGCGCCGGTGATCATCGCCGCCGCGTCGCCGGCCAAAAACAGGGCGCTGGCGGCGATATCTTGCGGCTCAGCAAAGCGCCGCAGCGGAATTTTCTGCTTCATCTGCTCAGCCACCTCGCCAGACCAGGCCTTACGGCCCAGCTCCGTCAAAACGACGGTGGGTGAAATGGCGTTGACCCGCACGTTGTGCGGCCCCCACTCCAGCGCCAGCACCTGGGTCAACCCGATCACGCCCGCTTTGCTGGCGCAATAGGCCAGGTGATTAGGCAAAGCCACCACCCCGGCCTGCGAGGCGAGATTGATGATGCTGCCGCCGCGCTGACTAATGAAACGGCGCCCTACCGCCTGGCAGGTAAGAAACACGCCTTTCAGATTGACCGCCAGGGTTGCATCCCACACCGTTTCCGGCAGCTCCTCGGCCGGATGCAGCGCGACGATGCCGGCGCTGTTGACCAGCACGTCCAGCCGCCCGAAATGCGCCTCAATCTGCGCCACCGCCCGCTCCACCGACGCGGCATCGGTGACGTCGGCCACGACGCCCAACGCCGCCTCGGCGTCCAGCTGTCGCGCCACTTCCGCAACCTGCGGCGCCCGATCGAGCAGCGCCACGCGCGCGCCGTTTTGCAGATAGCGTTCGGCAATCGCGAGACCGATCCCCGCAGCGCCGCCGGTAATCAGCGCCACCTTGCCCTGCAGCGAGAGCTCGCGCGGCGCCGTAGTTTGATGATTAATCATAAATTTCCCCTTAAAACTGTGAACTTCACGATCGGTCAGGATATTTTCGCCAAACTCGCGCCGCGTTCTTCCTGCGCCGTCGCGCTTTCTTTCGGCAGCGTGACAAATTTCATCAGCACGCCGCTGAACAGGTACAAACCGGTAAAGATCCAGATCACGCCAACGGCGCCGAGGCTGCCGATAAACAGCCCCACCACCGCCGGGCCGACAAAGGTGCTCAGGCCGGCGCCCAGATTGAGAATCGACATCGCCGCGCCCTTATTATCCGGCGCCAGCGACGGCATGATGGCCGACAACGGCACAAACGCCGCCAGGCAGGCGCCGAACAAACCGGCGGCACAAACGGTCAGCAGGTAGTTGGCGCCAAAGAATTGCGGCACGTAGTAGAACATCAGCGTGGTCAAGGCGCAGCCGACGCAGCCGAACCACATCACCACATTGCGCCAGCCGAGACCGTCGCTGATCACGCCGAAAATCAGGTTGAAAATGATGTTGACCGTCCACAGCGCGGCGTACATCTGCAGCCAATGCGTACGGGTGAACCCCATATCCATCATGTACATGGGCATGAATACGACGAAGCCGTAAGCCGCAGAGGTATTAATGGTGCGCACGATGCCGCCCAGGCCGATCTTCGGGTTTTCAAACGCGATGGTGATGCCTTTCAAGACGTAACCCAGCGACGCTTTTTCCCGGTTGCCGCTCTGTGCCGCGCCGTCGTCGCGATTGAGCATCAGCGCAATCACCGCGCCCAGCACGACGAAAATCAGCGCGCTCCACAGCGTGTGGATCTCGCCGAGATAAGGCAGCATGATGCTGGAATACAGCACGCCCAGCACGCTGAGCCCGCCGCTGTAGACGAACCAGAAAATCCCCACCGCCGACCCCAGCCTTTCCGGCGGCGCCTCATACGCCACCCACACCAGAAAACCGTAGGCAAATAGCGGATAGCCCAAGCCGCGCAGCGCATAGGTCGGCACCATGATCGCCAGGTTGTTGCTCGGCAGGCCAAACGTCAAAAAGCACACCGAACCGAACAAGAACAGCAGCAGGCCGGCCAACATCACCCGCCGGGCGGTAAAGATTTCCGCCAGCACGCCGGAAAACCAGGCGGCGATCGCGGCCGCAAAGCCATAAACGCTGAACAGCAGCGCCGATTCCTGAATGCTCAGCCCTTTGCCAATCAAATAAGGCGACAGCCATCCTTGTTCCAGCCCTTCGCCCATCATGAACACCAACACGCCGGCATAGCCCAGCAGCAGTTTCGGTGACAGACCAATGCGATGAATCAGTCCATGCAACATAGAACACCCCAGCACATGTGATTATGGAGGCGCAGGCTCGCCCGCACCCGAAGAACGATGCAGGTTTCAGAGGTTTGGATTAAGCACCACTTTGATTGAACCGATGCCGCGCTTCATCAGCTCGAAGCCCTCGGCGAACTGTTCCAGCGGCAGCGTATGCGTCACCACGCCTTCGGTCGGCAGATCGCCATTGGCGATGCCTTCGATCACCAGCGGGTAGCAGTAAGGGCCGAGGTGCGAACCGAGCACGTCCAGCTCCTTGCGGTCGCTGATGATGCTCCAGTCGACGGTCACCGGATCCTTGAACACGGAAAATTCGACGAAGGTGCCGAGTTTGCGGATCAGCGTCAGGCCCTGTTCCACGGACTTTTGGGCGCCGGTCGCCTCGATGTAGATGTCGCAGCCGTAGCCGTCGGTCATCGCTTTAACCGCCGCGGGCACGTCGTCACGGGTCGGGTTCAGCGTCACATCCGCGCCGAAGCGCTTCGCCAGCGCCAGACGCTCGTCGGACAGATCCAGCACCACCAGCTTCGAGGGCCCGGACTTTTTGATCGCCCCGATCATGCCCAGCCCCAGGGTGCCGGCGCCGGCCAGCACCACGACATCGCCCAGTTTGATATTGGCGCGTTGCACCGCATGGAAGGAGCAAGCATAGGGTTCGATCAGAATGGCTTTTTCGATCGGCAAGTCGGCCGGCACGTGATAGTTAATCGCCTCTTTGGTGAACTTCATGTACTCGGCCATGCCGCCATTGACGTTTTTCTGGAAACCGTACAGGTCATGCTTTTCGCACATCCAATACTGACCGCGGTTGCAGAAGCGGCATTGCCAGCAGGGAACGATTTGTTCTGATATCACGCGATCGCCGAGATTGAAGCCCTCGACGCCTTCGCCGTATCCCACCACGTGGCCGATAAATTCATGGCCGGGGATCATCGGCGCCTTGATGTATGCCGGTTGTTTTTCATCGCCCCAGAAGCTGGGCGCCCCTTCGAACGCTTTAACATCGCCGGCGCAGATGCCGCAGGCCTCGATCTTCACCAGGATCTCTTTCGGGCCAATCTTCGGTACCGGCACCTGTTCCAGGCGGTAATCTTTCGGGGCGTACGCCACAACCGCCTTCATGATCTCGGGGATACCGGCCGCCATTTTCGCCTCTGTCATGCAGGTCTGACACATAGCACTCTCCTCTGGTAGGGGAACTTATTTTGATCATTAACACACAAAAAGAACAAATGAACACTAACGCCACGCGTTCAATTTGCCCACAGTGAACTTATCAAAGTGTGATATCGCTCAAAAACCCGTCTACATGAGGATGAATAACGATTAAAACCTCTTTTTTAGTGACGAAAGTCACCTTTTACAGGCGCAAACAGAAAACACGACGAAAAAACAAAAGAACATAGATTGAACATTTGATTAAACAGAGATACGGTAATGAACGTGGCGCCATCGAGGATCGCCGCCCTTTTCGTTACCAATCAGGAGACCGCTATGCTGCCTATCGCCATCGGCGCCGACGATGCCGCCATTGAACTGAAGGATCTGATCGTCGCCCACCTGCAACAACGGGACATTCCCGTCATTGACTACACGACGGATCGCACCGCAGAAACGGGGATCTATCCCGATATCGCCTATCGCGTCGCACAGGCGATACGGGAGGAAAAACATCGGCGGGGCATCCTGCTGTGCGGCACCGGCATCGGTATGAGCATCGTGGCCAATAAAGTGCCCGGCATTCGTGCGGCGCAATGTCACGATACCTACTCCGCCCAACGGGCGCGCAAAAGCAATGATGCTCAGATCATCACGCTGGGCGCGCGGGTCATCGGTGCCGAACTGGCGAAAACCATCGTCGATGCCTGGCTGGAATCAGAGTTTGAAGGGGGAGGATCGGCGCCGAAAGTCGAGCGAATCGGCTATTACGAAAACGCGACCGGACGGCGTTAAACCGCCTGCAGTCTCGATGGCGGTCGCGCGCAAGCCGCGCTCCGCCTGGGTTTACTCGGCATTCATTGTTATTATCCATCGCAACAATCAGAAAAAGCGCATTTTCATTCTCGATCCGATGATGCAGTGTGTTCCCCCTATGATGAAAAAGGTTCTCATTTCCCTACGTTGAGCTTGGTCAAGGAGCTTATCAATGAATCAATTAGACGCACTCAAGCAGCTGACCACGGTGGTCGCCGACAGCGGCGATATCGAATCCATCCGCCAGTTCGAACCCCAGGACGCCACCACCAACCCTTCGCTGATCCTGAAAGCCGCCGCGCTGCCGCAGTACAAAGCGCTGATCACCGAAGCGCTGGAGTATGCCCGCCGCCAGGGCGGCAGCAAGGAAACCCAGCTGATCAACGCCAGCGATAAACTGGCGGTCAACATCGGCGTCGAGATCCTCAAAAGCGTGCCGGGCCGCATCTCCACCGAAGTGGACGCCCGGCTGTCGTTCGACCGCGGCATGTGCGTCGCCAAAGCGCGCAAACTGATCGGCATGTATCAGGAACAGGGCATCGACAAATCGCGCATCCTGATCAAGCTGGCTTCCACCTGGGAAGGCATCAAAGCCGCCGAAGAGCTGGAAAAAGAAGGCATCAACACCAACCTGACGCTGTTGTTCTCCTTCGCTCAGGCCCGCGCCTGCGCCGAAGCCGGCGTGTATCTGATCTCGCCGTTCGTCGGCCGCATCTATGACTGGTACCAGGCTAAACAGCCTGCCGCCGACTACGACGCCGATCAGGATCCGGGCGTGAAATCGGTGCGCACCATCTATGAATACTACAAGCGTCATCGTTACCAGACGGTGATCATGGGCGCCAGCTTCCGCAAAGTTGAGCAGATCCTGGCGCTGGCCGGCTGCGATCGCCTGACCATCGCGCCGAACCTGCTGGAGCAGCTGAAAAACAGCGAACAGCCGGTCGAGCGCAAGCTGACCCCGTCGACCGAGGGCTTCCACCAACCCGCTCCGCTGGCCGAAGCGGAATTCCGCTGGCTGCACAATCAGGACCCCATGGCGGTAGAAAAACTCGCCGAAGGCATCCGCCTGTTCGCCGTCGACCAGCAGAAGCTGGAAGACATGTTGGCCGCTCAACTGTAATCGCACTGGAGTTTCGTTATGTCTTCTCGTAAAGAGCTTGCCAACGCCATCCGCGCACTCAGCATGGACGCCGTACAAAAAGCAAATTCCGGCCACCCGGGGGCCCCTATGGGCATGGCGGACATCGCCGAAGTCCTGTGGCG